>NZ_JBNNIW010000004.1:0-169290 GCF_050269715.1 Halomonas sp. NPDC076908
TTGAAGGCCTTCAATACCGTCTTTTTCCCATTGGGATAACCAAGTAGACACCGTATCGCGTTTAACCCCGAGGATGTCGCGAATCTGGTTAATCGTATGGCCTTTGTGGCTGAGCAAGATGGCGTGGGCTCTGCGGCGTAGTGCTCTCTTTTCACCATGCTGGTAGGCGTCATTAACGATAGGTTGCTGGTCGGGCGTCAAAGAAATGAAGCGCAAGCGACGAGACATGGTGCATCTCCCTTGTTATAAGCCTCGCTTTATACACCATAACTTATGCGGATTCACTTAATGGTCTGTATCGGACTGACAAGTGTTTTCGTCTCACAGATTTCGGCCAAGTTCTAATGCGCTAAATCTTTAATTCTCCGTTTCTGAGTAATGAAGAAATTGCTCTGTTGTTAGGAGCCTGGGTTTAACATTCCAGCTATCGCCTATAAAACCCAAGAGGGCGAGCATATACGTGGCGGTATTTTGGGACTTGTTGTTAAATCTCTCAGTAAATAAAACTCAGGCGATCAATTTCTGTATGCCCATCCTCAGTATTGGGATCTGAGTGGTGTTTGGTTACTTCGCCATAATATGCCATGTTTGATTTCAAGCGGGGCGATGGAGTTCCTACATGCGCTGGCCTAGATAAAAGTGATCGACATCCCTTTAGTAGGCTTTGCGGGCACTATGCTGGTGTTGATTATGCAAACCATTAACCAGCTCCTTTATCTAGGTGGCCTTAAGTTCCAAGTGTAACGCCATTAAAGAGTTTTCGGATCGGCAACGGATTTACTGAGCATCTCGGCGTAGACGTCCATTGGCATTCGTAGTCGTATATTCAGTGAGTGGCTATCCCGCCGAGTTCTTCCTGCTCATAGACTGAAAGATCCGTACCCTTCGGCAGGTACTGCCTCAAAAGCCCTTTGGTGTTCTCATTAGTACCCCGCTGCCCAGGGCCAAGTGAATCGTCGTACCTGTCTTATGAGTGATCTCGGCATGCTTCACTATTTATTTGCTCAGGTCATTAGTCATGGACAGGCGCAGTGAATGTGGCACCTCATTAAACTTGTCGCTGAAGCCAACGGTCGCCGCTAGGCAGTGGTGCCATCTACTGTTGCCAAGATCACTAAACGCGTAGTGCTCCCCACCAATGTACTGACGGCAGAGCGAATGTTAACGGGTTTACTAACGGCTCAGGTGAATAACACACCATTTTTTACAATTTATCGTTGCCGTGAGCAGCGACCAGCATAACTCTTCTCATTACCGTCCTTCGCGGAGCAGCTTTAAGCGGTCCTGCATCTTGTACATGGCCATGAACAACGGCATGAACCAAGGCTTCCCATGGTAAAACGGCACCGCTGTTGGTGCGCGAAAATCGAATGCCGATGGTGCCTCGTTTGTGTTACCTAGCAGTTTCTGCGCTGCCTTACGGCCGATCCATGGAGCCCAGACAACGCCCGATCCGCAGAAGCCTGTGGCATAAACTATGCCATCGCGCTCAAAGATCCGTGGAATCATATCTCGATGCATGCCAACGTTGCCGAACCAAGTGTGTGTAACTGCGCTCTCATTCAGTTCGGGGAATATCGATACTAGGTTGTACCTCAGATGCGCGACAGGTTTTGTGGGTTCATCCAAAGTGGTGCCATCTCGCCCGCCGAATAGGATCCGCTTTCCATCTGGCGAGGGGCGGAAGTAAAAGCCAAGGGTGCGCGTGTCACTCATCATCATCTGTCGTGGCATGAGCTTTGCCATCAGATCGGCTGGCAGCTCCTCGGTAGCGATGATGCGGCTACGTACGGGCACGATACGCCTGCGCAGCCATGGATCTACCTTATCGGTATAGCCGTTGGTACAGATCATCACTTGTCGTGCAGTGACTTGTCCTCGCGCCGTTTTGATAATGAACTTGTCATTATCAGGTGTAATATGTTCCACGGCCGTGTCGGAGTGAATAGTTACCCCTGCCGTCTGCGCCACGCGCAACATTTCAGCAATGAATTTCGCAGGGTGCAGCCCGCCGATGTCCATTCGGACCGTTCCACCCCGGAAAAAATCAGTGCCGATGTAGTCCCGCTGCTCCCCATAGGGAACAGCGTAGGCTTCGATACCCAGCGTGCGGTGCAGCTTTTCCGCGCCCCGAGCAGCGTTTTCGTAATCCTTTGCGCCCATCGAACCGCTGAACCGTCCGACAGGCTTAAAATCACAATCAATGCCTTCCTCGGCAATCATGCTGTAAAGGTGCTCACGAGCCTGTTTGCCTTCTGCTTCAATCGCGGTAGCGCGTTCAACGCCAAATTTTCGCACTAGCGTTGCATGGTCGAGCCGAATGTTGCCGCTGGTAATGCCGCCATTGCGCGATGACGCTCCTTCGCCAGGATGCTGGCGGTCGAATATTGCTACAGTCCGGCCCGCACGGGCCAGTGTCATACCTGCACTAAGCCCCGCATAGCCTGCGCCAATAATGGCCACGTCGACCGCCTTTTCCAAAGGTTTCTCTGGTAGGGATTGGACTGGGGCGGCTTCCCACCAATAGGGAGTCGTCTTGAGTGGGACGTGATCAGAAGACATTGAGAACACCTTTGTAATGGTACAGGATACTTAGCGGTATTTGCTGCGTCAGAGGTGTCGGTCAAACTGCACGGCGCCGATGACCCAAAGGATCCGCGCAGTCCGGTTGCTATCATTTCGGAAACCGTGCGGCTGTGCGCTGTTGAATACGAAGCTATCACCCTCTTCAAGGCGCGCCTCGCGATTATCAACAGTCAGCATCAATTCCCCTTCGAGGACAAGGCCCCCTTTCTCGGCAGGATAACTGAGCGCAGTGTTGCCTGACGATCCGCCAGGCTCTATCGTCAGAATCATGATTTGCAGGTTGTGGTTACCCCCTGACGTCAACAATTCTTTTTGTAACGATCCAATGTCGATACGCGGCCGCTTTGCTGCACGACGCAGGAAAGGGGGGGCATCCTCGCCTCCACCTTCTTCAGCGGCATCCCCTGAATCGTCCCCGAACATCACTTGCATCGGAATGTTCAGTGCACGCCGGATTGCTGTCAGAACTCTCATTGAAGGGTTAGCGATGTCGCGTTCAATCTGGCTGATCGTTCCGACCGATACGCCCGATTTTTCCGACAGCTCCCTTAGTGAGATGCCTTGTTCATGACGCAATTGCCTGAACGTTTCTCCAATCGAGCCGGGCGCGTCGTCTGGAGCATGTGTTTCTTGATCTGACATAAGCGCCTTATGCGATGTCTTAGCAGGCAAAAAAAGTAGCCTACTGTTCAGTTTAATAATGAAAGATAATTCTGATTATTTTAAGCATATACTCATAGTGTTGAAAAATCTTGCCATATTGAAAGGTGTTTTTCAGTATATTATTTAAAAGTGTTCATTTTTGAATTTAATGCTGCTAGCTTAAGTTTACATGCTGAACTCGTGCCTATGGAGGTAACGTACAGGTGACTCCACGCTCTGAAAGCGAAATTCCAGCCGAGGAAGTAATACTGTCAGTTCGGAACCTGACCGTTGATCTGCCGTATGGTATGGAGCGTAAATACGCAGTCAAAGATGTCTCGTTCGATTTGCCGCGCGGAAAAATCCTATGCGTTATCGGTGAATCGGGATCCGGAAAATCTGTTACTGCCAACACACTCATGGGGCTGTTACCACCGGCAATTCGTGTGTCTTCGGGCCAAATCACTTTCCAGGGCGAGGATCTTCTGAAGGCCAGCCAGAAAGATCTGCGTAAGTTGAGAGGGCGGATGGTGTCAATGATCTTCCAAGATCCTCTTTCGGCGCTGAACCCGCTGATGACCATCGGCGATCAAGTGGTTGAAGTGTTGGCGTCACATGGGGAAGGTACGCCTAAATCACGCGTTGCCCGTGCGCTTGAGCTTATAGAAGAAGTTGGCCTACCAAAGCCGCAAGAGATGCTACATCAGTACCCCTTCCGGCTTTCGGGCGGCCAGCGCCAACGTGTAATGATCGCCATGGCTTTGGCCCTGGAGCCTGCGATCTTGATCGCAGACGAACCTACCACCGCGCTTGATGTGACAACGCAGGCACAGATTCTGAACCTGATTCGCGATATCCAGACCCGCAAGGGCATGAGTGTGATGTTCATTACCCATGATTTTGGGGTAGTTGCCGAGATTGCTGACGAAGTGATCGTGATGGAAAAAGGATTGATCGTCGAACATGCTAGTGCCGAAGAGATATTCAGTGCCCCGAAACATCCCTACACGAAACGCCTGATCGCAGCCGTCCCCGGCCTGAAGAAAAAAGGCAGTGATGTCGTACAGAAACTTCCTGAGACCGACCAGGATAATATCGTGTTGACGGTCGAGGATTTGAGCAAGACTTACCGGAGTGGTGGCGGCTGGTTCAGCAAGGAGCGCACCGTTGCTGCAGTGCAAAATGCAAGCTTCGTGCTGCGTCGAGGACAAACCTTAGGTGTGGTTGGTGAAAGCGGATCGGGCAAGACATCCCTTGGCCGCCTTTTGATCAAATTAATGGCAAGCGACAATGGCAGGATGATGTATAACGGTGCCGACATCGCCCCTATGAAGGAAAGCGAATTCCGGACGCTGCGCCCCAAGATCCAGATGATATTCCAGGATCCGTTTGCCTCACTCAATCCACGTTCGACCATTGGTCACATCCTGACAGTTGGTCCTATTGCACAAGGAATGAACCGCACTGAAGCACGCAATAAAGCGCTTCGCATTCTTGAACAAGTCGAGCTTGATGCGGGGGCGTATGGGCGCTATCCGCACGAATTTTCCGGCGGGCAGCGACAGCGTATCGGGATCGCCCGCGCCCTGATGTTTGACCCTGACCTGCTGGTCGCAGACGAGGCGGTATCGGCGCTTGATGTATCAATCCAGGCTCAGATTCTTGATTTGCTCGATCAAATACAACAAAAGACCCAGGTGGCGATGTTCTTCATCACCCATGATCTGCGCGTCGCCAGCCAGATTTGTGATGAAATTCTAGTGATGCATAAGGGTAGGATAGTGGAAGCTGGCCCGCCGTCACAGATTTTTCACGCCCCTCAAAACGCCTACACCCGCGAACTCGTGGCCGCCATACCCGGTGCAGAACGCAGCTCACAATAATACTAAATGAAATCGATCTGGAGAAAATCAACATGAATTTCACGAATCCCAGCCGACGCGATGCACTCAAGATGATGGGCTTGGTGGGCACCGCTGGTGTCTTTATGCCCAATCTACTGGTCAGCCCTGCGTTTGCCAGCCCACCCAGTGCGCCAACCGGCCAGATCGTGGTGGGTGTTAGCCAAGAGCCTACTGTTTTCAACCCTCTGATGCCCCGCATCGAAGTGGATGACGGCGTTCAGCTATCTTTGTTCGATGCGCTTGTCCGCATCACCCCCGATGGTGAATTCATTCCTGCGCTGGCGACCGAAGTGCCGACTATCGAGAATGGCGGACTGTCCGAGGACGGCCTGAATTGGCGCTTCAAGCTGAGAGACGACGTTAAATGGCATGATGGAGAGCCGTTCACTGCTGAGGATGTCAAATTTACGCTAGAGCTGATCCTTGACCCGAACTTCCGCAGCTGGCGCACCACGGGCCATGATCTTATCCGCGACATTGAAGTGATCTCCCCTACCGAGATCAAGTGGCGGATGGAAGAGCCTTTTGCTCCTTACATGTCCATCCTTGTCGAGACGATGATGGTTCCTAAGCATATTCTCGAGCCGCTGGAAGACCGCAACAATGCGCCTTTCAATCAAGCTCCAGTAGGTACCGGTGCCTTCAAGTGGGGTAGTCGTAGGGCGGGCGACCATCTCGAATTGGTGGCGAACGAGGATTACTTTGCTGACGGTCCTTATGTTGAACGGCTGATTTTCAAATACATCCCGGATCTGACCGTTCTCTACACTCAATTCAAAAGCGGTGACATCGACATCATCAGCAATCAGTACATTTCTCCTGACAACTACGCTGAGGCAAAGTCATTGGCAGGTCGGGTGGTTGAGGTTGTGCCTACATCAACCGTGGAATCGATGTTTTTAAATATGGAAAAGCCGCAATTCCGAGATCCGGCCGTGCGCGAGGCAATCTATGCCGCGATTGATAAGCAGACGATCATTGAAGCGCTTTATTACGGACTGGCGACACCGACGGAAAGCTATCTTCCCCAACAGTCCTACTACTATACCCCCGACCTTCCAAAACACGAGTACAACACTGAACGGGCAAACACGCTTCTTGACGATGCTGGCTGGATGCCCGGTGAAGATGGCATACGCGAAAAAGATGGCGTGAGACTATCGTTCAGCAATTCGACCACTTCGGGAAACCATCTTCGCGAACAGACACAGCAGTTTATACAGCAGTCGCTCGGCCAGATTGGCATAGAAATGTCAATCGAAAACCTGCCGCCCGCAGTCATGTGGGGTGAATATTGGACAATGTCGGAATTCGATTCAGTCATCGTCGGCGTCGTTTTTACGACTGGCGCTGATGCTGATGTGACGGTGCGTTTCTCCTCTGACGCCATTCCAGCTCAAGGTGGGCGCGGGGCGAACACGGCTCAGTATACAAACCCTGAGGTCGATGAACTTTTGAAAGAGGCTGGGGAAATATTTGATCAGGAACGGCGCAAAGAGATTTACCGCGAGGTCCAGCAAGTGATCCGCGAAGATCTGCCACTGCTGCCCATGTTCCAATACGCGACTGTCCGTGGTCACAAGGAAGGTATCGAAGGTATTGAACCCAATATCAACACCCGTATTGATACTTGGAATGTTGCCCAATACTACTGGAACAAATAAGAAACCTGCCGGGGGCGTAGCATAGCTCCCGGCCTGACCTCGCACAGACTGCGGGCGCGATGGATAGGAAGAAAGATGGCCGGATACCTACTAAGACGCCTCGGACAAAGCATCGTGTTGCTGATTATCGTATCGATGATTGGCTTTGGCGTATTACACCTCACACCCGGCGGGCCGTTATCGCAATTCGCGCTGACGCCTGGTATGACGCAAGAAACCATGAACAGAATAGCGGAGCAGATGGGACTGAATCGGCCCTTGCCGATTCAGTATCTCGACTGGGCCTGGCGGATGCTTCAAGGTGATTGGGGCATCTCCTATCGTGATCAGGAACCAGTTCTCAAGGTGATCAGCAGACACATGTTTGCGACTTTCCTGCTTATGATCAGCTCTACGGTGATCGCAATCGCACTGGGCACTTGGATCGGGATTAGGGGTGCTACGCATCGGTATTCAGCCTTCGATTATACCGCCACTGTCGGTGCGATGATTGCTCTTTCGATACCCACTTTCTGGTTTGGCCTCGTCGGCATCTATATCTTTTCACTGGAGCTTGGATGGTTGCCCGCTGGCAATATGTACACGATTGGCAACGAATCTGTTTTGGACTACCTGCATCACCTCATTCTTCCCAGCATCGTCCTCGCCCTGGTCAACATTGCAATTTGGAGCCGCTATATGCGTACCGCGACGCTGGACGTGATCAATCAGGATTTCGTCAAGACTGCACGCGCCAAGGGTGTAAGTGAGCGGCGCATATTGATGAAGCATGTGGTGGGCAACGCGCTGTTACCGATGGTCACACTCGCGGGGATGCAACTACCTAATCTGCTGAGCGGGGCGCTGATCACCGAAACAGTTTTCACCTGGCCGGGCATGGGGCGTCTGTTTCTCGATAGCCTCAGTTACAACGACTACCCCGTTGTGATGGGATTGTTGATGTTCTCGGCAATCATTGTGCTATTGGGAAATTTGATCGCCGATCTTGTTGCCGCCGCCATCGATCCCCGCATCCGCTTGGCATGACGAGCGATACGCTGAAGGAAACGACGATATGACAGCCGTCTCGATTTCACAGAATTCCCACCATTGGTGGAACAGCCGTGGCATGAAACGGTTTGCCCGCCACCGATTGGCAATGATCGGCGTTTTGATGCTGCTGATACTGACCGTGGCCTGCATCTTTGGTCCATATCTGTTGCCTTATGACAATTTGTTCATCGACCTGCCTGCCCGCTTTGCCGCGCCGCTTACAGGCGATCACTACCTTGGCACCGACCCGCTTGGGCGAGATATTGCAGCCCGGTTGCTAATGGCGGGGCGGATTTCGTTGCTGGTTGGATTCTTTGCGATGGTGTTATCGACATTGATCGGGACTGTGATCGGTGTCGTTGCAGGTTACTATGGTGGCACGGTCAATTCGGTTCTCATGCGTTTTGTAGATGCTTTTTTGGCCTTTCCTTCGATCTTTCTCTTGCTGGCGCTAGCAGCTTTCATCAATCCTAGCCCCGTAATGATCACCGTCATTATCGCCGTCACAAGCTGGATGGAAATAGCCCGCATCGTCGAAGCCGAGGTGAAATCCCTCCGTGAACGTGATTTTGTCCTAGCGGGGAGAATGCTGGGTCTGAGCAACATGCATATCATGTTTCGTGAATTGTTGCCTAATCTGGTCGGCCCGATCATTGTCGCCGCAACCCTGACCGTCGCACGGGCTATCCTGCTGGAAGCTTATATCAGTTTTCTTGGCTACGGAATCCAGCCCCCGCTGCCCAGCTGGGGAAATATGCTGAACGGCGCGCAGCAATATCTAGCCACGGCCCCTTGGCTAGCAATTATCCCTGGCATTGCCATCACCATGGCAGTGACCAGCTTCAATTTCATTGGTGACGGTTTGCGTGACGCGTTGGACGCGCGCACTGATCCCGCCTGAGATACGATTATTTTTGAGGGAGTTCGTATGACATTTCTGGCCAACATGGATCGCAGGCGTGGAGAAATTCTGCGAGGTCTTTTCGCGGACCTGATTCCCGATCTTGAAGTGGTTCTTGCTGGCGAAGACTTCGATCAGGCCGCCGTACGCTATATGCTAACTTGGAGTGTTCCCGAAGATATCAAGATTGGCTGGCCAGCTCTCGAAGTGATCTTCTCGCTGGGTGCGGGTGCGGATCAGTTTAATATGGCGGAGCTTCCTGACAGTGTGCCGGTGGTTCGTCTAGTCGCTGATGATCACGCTGCCATGATGCGGGAATACATTACCATGGCAGTGCTAGCGCTACACCGTGACCTGCCCGGCTATATCGACCAACAAAAACATCAAGTCTGGCAACAAGTGTCGGTGCCACCGCCTGCAGCGGACAGGCGCGTTGGGGTCATGGGATTAGGGCATCTTGGTCGCAGTGCCCTTGACGCGCTAGCGCCTTTCGGCTTTACGCTGTCAGGGTGGGCACGTAGCCCACATGATATTGCCAGCGTAACTACTTTCCATGGAGAAAACGGCCTTGGCCCTTTTCTGGCGCAAGCGGACATTTTGATTTGCCTATTGCCCTTGACCGATTCGACCAAAGATATCCTGAATGCAGGCTTGTTTGACCAGTTGCCGCCTTCCGCTGCACTTGTTCATGCCGGCCGTGGCCAGCAGCTGGATCACGAAGCGTTGATTACGGCACTTAATTCCGGCAAGTTGCGCAGCGCTGTAATCGACGTAACCAATCCAGAACCGTTACCTAAGGAACATCCCTTCTGGAACGATCCGCGCATTATTCTGACGCCGCACATTGCATGCATTACGCGGATAGAAGCATGTATCCCTGTCGTGTGTGAAAATATCCAGCGGCACCGTCGCGGCGAAACATTGGACTATGTGGTCAATCCAGCTCTTGGATATTGATATCCTCTGTCCACTAAATCGAAGATTTTAGTGGCGGTTTCCCACTACTGGACGGCCATACCCTATAAGCCATGACTGTCGATTTTAAAGCTGCGAAATATCTACCGATCCCGAATGCATTTTGACGCGAAGCACCATCGCACAGTAGCGTCGCGCTAAGCGCGACTGACATTCATGTCTTTGATACTCTCCCCCACTGGAGCATACATGTCTGACGCTTTGAACCGACAAACAATCACTGAGGAGTTACTCAGCACGCTGGTTGGTCAACTCGGGGCAGACTACGTACTGACCGAGGAATCCGACATGCTTCCTTACGTCCAAGAACAGCGCAGACTGTATCCGGGGTATGCATTAGCTGTGGTGATGCCGGCCTGTACCGCCGAGGTTGCATTCATTGTCGAGCAGTGCCGCGAGCATAACGTTCCGCTGGTACCACAAGGCGGGAATACAGGACTAGTCGGCGGCGGCGTACCGCAGCAGAGTATCGTCGTTGCCTTGGGGCGCATGAATCGCATTCGTGATATCGATCCTACTAATGCCACCATCACCGTGGAGGCGGGCTGCATCCTGCAGGTAGTACAAGACGCCGCACAGGACGCCGGACGCCTATTTCCCTTGTCGCTTGCCGCACAGGGATCATGTCAGATTGGGGGCAATCTGGCCACGAATGCCGGCGGTATCAATGTACTGCGATATGGGAACGCTCGTGATCTGGTGCTCGGTCTGGAGGTGGTATTAGCCGACGGTAGTGTCATGAACAGTTTGACGGCGTTACGCAAGGACAACACCGGATACGACCTTAAGCATCTCTTCATCGGCTCTGAGGGCACGTTGGGCATCATCACGGCTGCCGTTCTCAAGCTTTTCCCCCTGCCCCGGGGTAAAGCCACCACCCTGGTCGGCTGTGATTCTCCGCACCAGGTGCTGGCACTGTACGGACATTTGCGGGACCGGCTCAGCGATGCCCTGACAGCTTTCGAATTCCTGCCACGCTTTGCAATAGACGTCGTGCTTTCTCATATTCATGGTGCACGTGACCCTTTCAACCTGAGCTACGCGTCATACGCGCTGATCGAACTGACGACACCGGATGCCGACCTTGATCTAAATGCACGACTGGAAGTAGCCTTGGCAGACGCCTTCGAGAATGACGTAGTCCGCGATGCCGTTATCGCGACTAGCAGCACGCAATCCAAAGCGTTATGGCGGCTGCGTGAAGGTGTCGCGGAAGCACAAACAGCTGAAGGTGCATCGATCAAGCACGACATCTCCGTTCCGGTGTCGAGCATCGCGGATTTCATCGAGGCCGCGAGTGCTGCCTGTCTAACGATCCTTCCTGCGTCCCGCATTTGCGCCTTCGGCCATGTCGGTGACGGCAATCTCCACTTCAACATCAGCCAACCTGTAGACATGAACGCTGCTACATTCATGGACCTGACGCCCCGGTTTAATCGTGCCGTTCACGACCTGGTCGCTGACATGAACGGCTCTATTTCAGCAGAACATGGTATCGGACTCGCCAAGCGGACCGAGTTGCGCCGCTACAAGGACCCCGTCACCCTGGCCATGATGGAACGCATCAAGGCGACACTGGATCCACAGGGGCTATTCAATCCCGGCAAGCTGCTGTGAGCGAAAAAAGAAGAACCAAGCCTCTTTCAGCAGTGGTCGGCCACCAAGCGCCAAAGCTATCCTGCAAGCAGTAAATAAAATACCCGCTCGACCCCCTTTTGAGAATGCACGGTCAAGTTGTTCACACCCCTGCTTGTGAGATGAATCGCGTATCAAGATACGCGTCGATCGCCTCGCTACCGCCTTCAGTACCATAACCCGAGTCTTTTACGCCACCAAATGGAGTTTCAGGCAGGCCAAAGCCTATGTGGTTGATAGTCAACATACCGCTTTCGATATCACGCCCCAGTGCCATCGCGGTTGCGTTGGAGCGCGTATAGGCGTAAGCGGCAAGCCCGTAGGGCAATCTGTTAGCTTCTATAACTGCCTGTTCATACGTCGAGAAAGGTACCATCAATGCCAGTGGACCAAAGGGCTCTTCGCTCATTGCATTGGCATCCATTGGAACCTCGGAAAGGACAGTGGGCTCAAAGAAAAAGCCTTTTTGGGCAAGACGCTTGCCGCCGAGACGGACCTTTGCGCCTTTCTCTATCGCGTCGTTAACGAAACGTTCGAGCGACTCAAGTCCTCGTTGATGGGCCATCGGCCCCATAGTCGTATTTTCATTGAGGCCATTGCCAACTTTGATTTCGCTAGCAGCGGCAACGAACTTATCAATAAATCTCTCGTAGATGCTTTCTTGGATGAGAAAGCGTGTCGGCGCGATGCATACCTGGCCAGCATTGCGGAACTTGGCGCCAGCAAGCTGCTTAGCGGCAGCATCAAGATCGGCATCTTCAAAGACGATTACCGGTGCGTGACCGCCAAGCTCCATTGTTGCCTTTTTCATATGCTGGCCTGCTAACGCCGCAAGATGCTTGCCAACTGCGGTTGAGCCAGTGAAAGAGATTTTACGAATGGAGGGATGTGAAATTAGATACTCAGAAATCTCAGAAGGTATGCCGAAGACAAGGTTGACGACACCTGCCGGCACACCAGCATCAGCATAGGCACGGATCAGCTCGGCGGGGGCCGCGGGAGTATCTTCCGGCGCCTTGACGATAATAGAGCAGCCCGCCGCCAGCGCTGCAGATAACTTACGAACGACTTGGTTGATCGGGAAATTCCAAGGTGTAAAAGCAGCCACCGGGCCAACTGGTATTTTTACTGCCAACTGCTGAACATTAGCCTGCCGCGAAGGAATGACTTGCCCATAGGTACGTCGCGCTTCTTCAGCGAACCAGTCGATGGTGTCGGCGGCACCCAGCGTCTCCATACGCGCCTGTGCCAGCGGCTTGCCCTGCTCGGTTGTCATGATCATAGCAATCTTGTCAACACGCTCGCGTAAGAGTTCCGCGGCTCGGCGCATCACTTTGCTACGTTCAAATGGAGGAGTTGCCTTCCAGGCATTAAAGCCATGCTCTGCTGCGTCGATAGCCAAATCGAGGTCAACCTTCTCGGCGTGAGCGATATGACCAATGATCTCTTCTGTCGCCGGGTTAATCACTGGAATCGTCTTGCCGGCTAACGCACTACACCACTCGCCATTGATAAAAAGTTGTACATCTGAGTACATGATTACCTCTAATGTGATCGTAGTTAGTGCCGGTAATGTTACAAGTAAACATACCTGAAAGGCATCTTACCTATATCAAGAAATTTCAGAGATAGAAAGTGTAGTGGCCCAATATAGCTACCCTCAGGCCTGCACCTCTTTGGGAATCGATGAAAATGCTCTCCGACACTAGATTCAACAGCTTGTATATGTGCTCGGGAGTCACCCCAACGTGCTGATCATAGCCCTAGGTAGGCCTTCTTAATCTTTTCATTGTTTTGCAGTTCGCTAGACGGTCCATCCAGAACTTGATAGCCATTTTCCAGTACGTAAGCCCGATCACTGACCTGTAGTACCTGTTTAACGTTCTGTTCGACCAACAAAATAGGCATGCCGGTATCGGCTACCCGGCGTATCGCCGCCATCACATCCTTGACCAATAGTGGCGACAATCCCAGGCTAGGTTCATCCAGCAGGAGCATCTTAGGACCAAGCATCAACCCCCGAGCAATCGCCACCATCTGCTGTTGCCCCCCCGAAAGTTGCACTGCTTTTTCACGGGCGTACTTTTTAAGATCAGGAAAGAGCGTTAGAACTTTCTCCAGATTTTCGTCACGACGCTCACGTGCTGAGGGCAGTGAGGCCCCCAACAACAGGTTATCGTGTACTGTCATATTGCCGAACAGTTGACGCCCCATCGGTACATGAGCGAGCCCCAAGCGCGCCATCTCATGCGGTTTACGCCCAGAAACTTCTTGTCCATCAAAGTGAATGGTTCCTTTCCAGGGTTTAATCATCCCTGACACTGCTCGCAGGATGGTCGACTTGCCACTGCCATTGCCGCCAATCAATCCCACCAGTTCACCACTTTTGACCGTCAGCGAGGCGTCGAAGACCACCTTTAATGAACCATAACCGAGATCCACATTCTGGACACTCAGTACATTATCCGCTTGATCTGACATCAGTCCTCTCCCAGATAGGCGGTAATGACGCGTGGATCTTCGATCACATCGCGTGGTAAACCCTCGGTAATCACACTGCCGTTCGCCATGACGATCACATGATCCGATAGCTCAATGATGGCTTCCATAATGTGCTCCACCATCACGATGGTCAGGTTTTGGTCAGTCAATCGCCGCACAAATTCGATCATTTCTTTGAGAGCTGGCGGGTTTAAACCGGCCATCATCTCATCAAGAAACAGGACGCTAGGCTGGACAGCTAATGCTTTAGCCAGCTCTAAACGCCGGCGTCTGGCCAAGTTCAGATCCAGTGCTGGTTGATCATAGCGATCCGCAAGGCCCACCTTTTCCAGAACGTCCATGGCCAATTGTTCGGCTTTCTTGCGTTTGGGCTCTTTGAGGAAGGCTGCCACCAGGACGTTCTCAAGCAATGTCAGTTCTTCGAAGGGTCTTTCCGTCTGAAACGTACGTCCTATACCAACACGCGTACGCATATAAGGCGGAAGGCTGGTGATCTCATTGCCATGCAAGTAAATGCGACCTGCCTGGGGGGTAACAAAGCCTGTCAGGGCATTGAATAACGTGGTTTTGCCTGCCCCATTAGGTCCGATCAACCCCAGAATCTTACCCTGCTCGACATCTAGAGAAACATCGTTCACTGCTACTACACCCCCGAACGCTACGGTGATGCCATCAGCCTTGAGCGCGCTTGGCATAAACCCTCCTGATCAAATAACGCGCTGGCTCGCCAACGATTCCACGAGGCATGAAAATAACTACGACCATTATCAACAAGCCGTAAATCAGCATGTTCGCCTCTGCAAACGTAGTTCGGAATATCTCACCCGAGCCCACGATCAACAGCGCCCCCACGCAAGGCCCCCAGATGGTTCCTCGCCCACCGATGATGGCTGTTAAGGCTATTTGTACCGACAACAATAGGTAAAAGATAATGTGTGGTTCGATGAAGGAGAGAAAGATCGCATAGATACCACCTCCAAGCGCCGTCAATGCACCGGAAAGCATGAACGCTTTCAGTTTCACGGTGGTGGGGTTGATTCCTGATGCCATGGCGGAATCTTCATCTTCCCGTACAGCGCGAAGCTGGTAGCCGAACTTGCTGCGGGATATAAGCATCACCACTAACACCGTTATCGCCGCAAATGCCAACGCTAGATAGTAGTTGACCTGGCGGGAGAACAGATCCAGACCGAAGGGCTCTGGCAACGTCATGATAAAGACCCCGGTCGCGCCTCCAGTCAACCA
This sequence comes from Halomonas sp. NPDC076908, assembly GCF_050269715.1. NCBI lineage: Bacteria > Pseudomonadati > Pseudomonadota > Gammaproteobacteria > Oceanospirillales > Halomonadaceae > Halomonas > Halomonas sp. NPDC076908. The sequence goes on from NZ_JBNNIW010000004.1 coordinate 15,087, forward strand.
GCCTTCATTAATAGCGATCAGTCGAAAGATCTCAGCGATGGCAATGGTGGATAGGGTGAAATAGGGCCCCTTAAGTTTGAAGGTCAAGCGACCCCATAGATATGCCAGCACGGCAGCAGCGGCCAGTGCCATCAGAATTGTCCACCAAGGAGCAATCTCATGGTGTGAAGTCCCAACAGCAACGAAATAAGCGCCGAGTCCTACGAAGCTAGCATGCCCTAAGCTCACCTGCCCGGCCCACCCACCCAGGATATCCCAGGCGGTGGCCCAGCCAGCGTATAACAGTAAGGTAATGGCTACCGATAGATAGCCGGGAAACATCTGTGGATAGAGAATACCGACCAGGACCAATCCGGCAAAAATGATGTAATGCTTTTTCATACGCGCTTCACCGTTTTACCGAATAGGCCCTCAGGCCGTAGCAGTAGTATCAACAGAAACACCAGTAGGCCGTAGGCGTCTCGGTAGTCCGATGTGAGGTATGAAGCGCCCATCACTTCTACCACTCCCAGTAATAACCCACCGGCGATCGCAGCCCCAATATTGCCCAGTCCTCCTAACACGGTGACTACAAAGGCCTTGAGCGTGAAGATGGCGCCCGAAAAGGTCGGCGTGGCAAACAACAGCGGAATTAGCACAACGCCTGCTGTAACGGCCAGGGCCATACCAATACCGAAGACCACTGATTCAATCCAGCGGGTATTGATACCGACGAGTTCGGCACCCAAACGATTGTCAGCGGTGGCACGAATGGCTCGACCCAGCTCCGTATGGTTGAGTACCGTATATAGCCCAACAATAACTACTATCGTCGCTAGACCGGCCAGGAGTAGGATCATTGAGAAGCTGACCTCTCCTAATGCTACCGTGCTGGAAGCATACGCCACGTTGACGGACTTGGGCTCGGCCCCAAAGGTCAGCAACAGTATATTGCCAATGACCAAGGCTAGCCCAAGAGTGACCAGTAGCGAACTTTCAGGTGGTGCTTCCATCAGCCGAGAGAGTACCAATCGCTGGAGTAATGCCCCCGCCATAAACCCAAGCGGCATGGCAACAAGCAGAGACAGGTATGGATCCCAACCAAGTAGGGAGTTGAGCAACACGGCACAGTACATGCCCAGAATAACGAAGTCCCCGTGGGCAAAGTTGATTATCTTCATTACCCCGAACACCAACGTTAGCCCTACCCCAATCAGCGCATAGACCCCACCGATCAATACCCCATTAGACAAGTTCTGCAAAAAGGATACATAGTCAAACATCATGATCTCTCTAGTTGTGCCATGCAGGCGTCCCGATTAGCGCTCGTCCCACACCGGTGTTGGATAACGAACTTCTTCAGCAGCCAAGTCGGCGGGGAACACGGTGACGTGCTCACCGTCCTGTATCTGCAATACAAGGCTGCGAATCGGGTTCTGTCCCTGAAAGCCATCGAAGCTTTCAAACACAACATGAGTGACCGGCGTATCCAAATCGGTCTCGGCTAGAGCATCCCTCACATCACTGCGTTCAAGAGACTCGGCGCGTTCAAGCGCATCAGCAGCTACTCGAAGTGCCAGATAACCCTCGGCTTCGTAGAAAGTGGGTTCCTCACCCGTTTTGGCTTTTAGCCGCTCGTAGAGATCTTCCACACCATCGTACTGAACGTCCTTGCTCCAGCTCACTACAGTGGCCACATATTCGGCAAGATCACCTACCTGATCGACGAAACTAGGCAAGGCGGCACCAGTGTCGATAGCCACGGCCTTAGCATTTAAATTCACTTCACGCATCTGACGCGCAATAGCCACACCATCTTCCGCGTAAGCAACTATATAAAGCAGGTCAGGTTCTTCAGAACGGAAGCGGTTCAGAATGGGCCGAAAATCGGATGTACCTTGATCGTAGGATTGATTGCCCACGACTTCATAGCCCCGCTCTTCCGCTAAACGTTCACCCTCCTCGGCCAGCGATGCAGGCCAAGCACCATTGCCATACAACATGGCGACGGTATTCAGGCTATCGTCGCTTTCGCGGAGGAAGTCGAAATAGTCAAAATAGCTCTCGGCAACAATCGAAGAGTTGTGCTTAGCACGGAATACCCAGGGCGAGCCAGGTTTAGTAATGCTATTGTCTGCACTACCCAGGACAATGAGAGGTATCTCCTGTCGGGTCATCAATTGTGCCATCGGGCCAGTGATACTCGATGCATAGGAGCCCATGATCAAAGGAACATTCTGGCGGTTGAGTGACTCAATCGCTGCCAGGGCACTGGTGGCTTCTGAACGGTCATCCTGAATCGACAGGGCCAGGGGTTCACCCCTTACCCCACCACCTTCATTGATTTCCTCCAACGCCACTTCCATTCCAGCCTGATAGCGTTCACCAAAGGCTGCGAAGGGTCCAGATAGGCTGTTGATAACACCGACTTCGATATCCGCCATAACGGCAGGCGCCGCAAGGAGCCAGGGAGACATTGAAGCGACAGCGATTAGTTTTTTCATTACTTTGCCCCTTGATAAGATCTACAAAAAGACGTTTAGTCGATTTTTTAGTATCTTTTCGATTATTCACGACTAATTATGTATAGACCATGCTTGCAAACGTTAGCAAGGCAACTTCATTAAACGGTAAGCCCTATCACTTAAACCATTTACCACTATCACCCCTTAACTCATTGAATAAGGAGCATCCATGACTATTCCTACGGATCCGGTCGCATCACTGGGAATCGCTGGATTCGCAGATGCACTGCGCCAAGGTGAGATCACTTCGGAGCAAGCAGTGAGTGCTTACTTAGCACGCATTGAGGTATTAGACCCATTGCTCTGCGCCTATGAAACAGTAGATGCAGACCGTGCTCTAGCCACAGCACGTGCCATGGATATCCTGCTGGCCAACGGGGTCGATCTAGGGCCGCTGATGGGATTGCCGGTATCGGTTAAGGATCTTTTTGTTGTCGACGGAATAACACCACATGCTGGCTCCAATCTTCCTCTTCAGGAGAAGCTAGGCGCCAAAGAAGGGACATTTATTCGTGCGCTGAAGTCATCGGGCTGTGTGATTTTAGGTACCACGCGAATGGTAGAATTTGCGCTCGGGATCACGGGACACTCCGTATCTCGTGGCACGCCTTGGAACCCATGGGATGATCAGCATCATCGCCTCCCTGGGGGGTCAAGCTCAGGCGCAGGGGTCGCACTCGCCTCTGGCCTGTGCGGCTTGTCTATTGGTAGCGATACGGGAGGATCCGTAAGAGTGCCGGCAGCGATGTGCGGCTTGTTTGGCTTAAAGACCACTGTGGGTCTATGGCCTGCTGACGGTGCATTTCCTCTTGAACCTAATACCGACTCCATCGGCCTGCTAACACGGACCGCTCAGGACGCCGCTATTGCCTTTGAGGCGCTAAACTCACGCATTAATCCGTTATCTCAAACGCATCAAACTCCGATGCAACCTAGTCAGCTAACCTTGGGCGTACCAGATAACTACTTCCTTGAGGGTGTCGATTCGGAAATGAAGCTCGCGTTTGAGCACGCCCTTTCCGTGTTCGAAGCGAATGGCGCTCAGCAGACTTCCGTTCACGTGCCGGACGTAGATGGTCGTGAACGTTACTTCCCCGTCGCCATGCCCGCTCACTTACTGGCGTGGCTGGGCGAGGAGTTCTTTCTGAAACATAAGGAGCTCATAGATCCTATTATTCGTGCACGCATTGATAGAGGTATTGGCATCAAGGCCCATCATTACCTAACGCTGGCTCAAGAGCGACAGTGTCACATTGAGACAGCCCAACCTTTGTTTGATCAAGTCGATGTGATTGTTAGCCCTACCACCCAGGCGCCGCCGCAGAAGCTGAGTGAACTAGAGAATCCTGACATGGCGATGCAGGCTGCGATGGGTATGACGCGCAATACACAGCCCGCCAATTATTTTGATTGGTGCGCTGTCACTCTATCAATGGGGTCTGATTCGGCAGGCATGCCACTTGGCTTACAATTAAATGGGCCTGGCAATAACGATTCGAGGCTATTAGCTATTGCCGTTGCTTTAGAAGCTCTTCTTGATCCGGCACCACAACCTAAACCATTTCGTGGGCATGCGCTGCGTTGAGTAAGTTGGTATTGCCAGCTCTTTGCTGGTGTTAATGTCGGGGTCACACCAAACCAGCATCACGACATAGCGAACGGATACACTCTAAGATACGCTGCTGCCCATCATCAGGCAGTCGATAGCGTGGCACGCTGACGCTGATAGCCCCTTCCACTCGACCATCGCCGCCGCGAACTGCCTGACCGAAACAGATAATGCCTAGTTCATTTTCCTCGTCATCGATTGCGTAACCACGTTCTCGCGTCACCGTGAGCTCATTGCGCAACGCCTCAAGCGTCGTACAGGTGCGATATGTGACGGGCTCTAGCGTCAATTGAGCTAGGTACTGCTCACGGGTGGCTTCGTCGAGGGTGGCGAGATACGCCTTACCTACCGAGGTGGAATGCATCGGTACTGGCATACCGATGTAAGAGGCCATGCGAACTGCTTCAGGCGATTCAACCTTATCCACAAAGGTCATATGGCAGCCAAACGGCACGCCCAAGTGCACCGTTTCTCCAGTTTGCTTACCGATGGCGCGCAAGGTAGCCCGAGCGCGCTCCTGCAAGCTACTGCGTGCCAGCGATTGCTGGGTGAGACGAAGCAGCGAGCGACCCAGCACGTACTCTCCACCCACTGGACTACGTTCAACAAAGCGCTCCTGTTCAAGTGTATTTAGCAAACGATAGACCGTAGGCCGTGGCATCTCTAGATGGGCCTGGATATTACGGATGGTCGCTTCGCTGCCAAGTTCAGCTATCACTTGCAACAGGCGTAGGCCCTTTGTCACCGCGGCGGCCCCCTGTACGCCGGGGCGGGACACTCCTTCTTCGCCGTCAACCATCATTGCTCACCTCTTCAAATAATACGAATGTCTAATCAGCAATCTGTCACGGCCCATTGACGCATCGCGACTGGACTCTTACCTTAAAACATATTGTCCATATTATGATCAATATGTCCACATAGTGGACGGAGGAAATATGCCGGTTCAAGCTGATGATCATCAACGAATGCCTTACCAATATCCGCAACCTGCCGAGGCCGCACTTGAAATTGTCGAGCCGCATGCCCTCCCCCAGGATGAACGAATCTGGGTGCCGCAAGCGGAAAACGTTGATTTCCGACCGTTGTGCCTGAACGTGTCACAAGGCTACTGGGTCAACCTGCTGCGCGTTCGCAAGTCCGGCGTACTTAGCCGCCACCGTCATCCTAACCCGGTGCATGGCATGGTACTCAAGGGCAAATGGCGCTATTTAGAGCACGACTGGGAGGCTACGGAGGGCAGCTACGTCTACGAACCTCCAGGCGAGACTCACACACTGGTTGTCGACGAGGATGTCGAGGAAATGATCACTCTCTTCCAGGTCAACGGCGTAATGTATTACGTCGACCCATGGGGCAAGCACTTAGGTTACGAAGATGTTTTTACCAAGATAGACATGTGTCGTAAGCATTATGAAGCCTGTGGGCTCGGCCGTGACTATGTCGACCGGTTCATTCGCTGAAGCGAAACATTCACCCAACACAAAATGCATGATTTAAGGTTCTAACGCCAAAAACAAAACTACAAAATGACACGGAGCACTCTCATGATGTTTAACAAAACCCCGCTAGCCATATCCGTTAGCTTACTCGCTTTCGCCTTGTCAACCGGCAGTGCTCAAGCTGACTACCCCGAAAAACCGATTGAACTGATAGTCCCCTGGTCAGCGGGTGGCGGCACCGATGCAGTAGCCCGCCAGTTGGCCAATGGGCTGCAAGAACAGCTTGGGCAAACGGTAAATGTGGTCAACCGCACCGGCGGCGCTGGCGTGGTGGGTCATACAGTCATGGCCAATGCCGAGCCGGATGGCTATACCCTTGGCTTGGTGACCGCCGAGATCACTACCTATCGACACATTGGCAGCTCTCAAGTCTCGTATGAAGATCTGTCGCCGATTGCGTTGATCAATCTCGACGCCGCGGCGTTTAACGTCAGCGCCGAATCAGAGTGGGAAGACCTCGATAGCGCCCTGCAAGACATTGAAGCCAACCCCAACGAATACACTGTCTCGGGCTCTGCACCAGGCGCTGCCTATCATCTGGCATTCACTGGTTTCCTTAACCAGCAGGGCATTGATCCCAACACTGTTTCACTCGTCCCCAGCGAAGGTGCTGCCCCCGGCCTTCAGGAGCTCGCTGCCGGTGGTGTGGATTTTGTGTTCTCCTCACTGCCCGAAGCTGAATCCATGCGAAGTGCCGAGCGCGTAAGAACGCTCGCCGTGTTCGCCGACGAGCGCCTTGACGCCTTCCCTGACATTCCCACTGCCGAAGAAGTCACCGGCGACGAATGGGCGGCGGGTACGTGGCGTGGTCTGATCGGCCCTGAAGGATTACCCGATGATGTCGTCGATACCCTGGCGAAGGCCGCAGAAGCCGTCTACGAATCTGACCAATTCCAGGAGTTCATGACCAATCAGGGCTTCGGCATGCAGTGGGAAGGTCCGGAAGGCTTTCGCGACTTTATGGCTGAAGCTGACGAAAATAACGGTGAAATAATCGACAAGTTGGGCCTAGCAGAGTAACACCATGCGCATCAACGACCTCTTGATGGGGCTGGTAATGGCGCTGCTTGGCGCCATTACTATTTGGGCCTCCAAGGATTTCCCGCCGATAGCGCGCCAGCCCTACGGGGCTGGCACTTTTCCCACCATCATCGGCGCCTTTCTAGTTGGGCTTGGCCTGCTACTGTCACTTCGCGGCTGGCAGCAGCGTGGCGCCCTGTTCATTTGGCAGGGGCAGGTGACGCTGTCGCGTACTTTAATATGCCTGCTCGCTGTTATCACCGCCGTCGCTGGTTACGTTTTGCTAACGCCGCTGCTCGGCTTCCCACTGGTCGCGCCCATAATGCTCACCTTGTTGATTGGCTGGCTGTCAGGCGGCCGCTGGGGATTGGCCATTATCGTCGCCATTGTGGCAAGTGCGGTGGTATGGAGTGTTTTCGCATTATTGCTGCATGTGCCACTTGATCTGGGCATTCTCGAAGAGGTGATCTACTAATGGCGGAACTACACGCAGCATTAGGCATGGTGTTTGCCTGGGATGTCCTCGCGGTGATCCTCGGCGCTTCGCTATTTGGCCTGCTGATCGGCGCCATTCCAGGCTTGACCGCAACGATGGCGACCGCCTTGCTCGTACCGGTCACCTTTTTCATGGAACCGCTTCCAGCGATCAGCGCTATCGTAGCCGCCACGGCTATGGCTATCGTGGCTGGCGACATACCCGGTGCCCTGCTCCGTATACCTGGCACCCCCGCCTCAGCGGCTTACACTGAAGAAGCCTACCTGATGGGCCGTCAGGGAAAGATCGGCCAAGCCCTCGGAGTAAACTTGGCGTGCTCGGTCGTCGGCGGGCTCATCGGCGTTGCATTTCTCGTATTTTTCGCCCCACTGGTGGCTGATTTCGCTCTTCGCTTCACCAGCGACGAATACTTCTGGTTGGCCCTGCTCGGGCTTTCCTGCGCCGTGCTGGTATCTGGTGCAGATCCCCTCAAGGGCGCGATCTCAATGCTGATCGGCCTACTGATCTCGATGGTGGGCATGGATTCGGTCTCTGGCCAGATCCGTTTTACCTTCGGCATCTCTGATCTGCTCGGCGGCATCTCAATTCTGCCGGTACTGATTGGCCTGTTCGCCATCGCGGAGCTGCTGCGACGCATGCCAGAAATCGGCCACACCCATTTTCCTCCGCCTCCGCCGGTGGAAAAGCCATTTAGCGGCGTGGGCAGACTAATGTGGCAATACAAAGGAGGGATCGCGCGTAGTGGCGTGCTCGGCACGCTGATCGGCGCCCTGCCCGGGGCGGGGGCCGATATCGCTTCATGGATCAGCTACGCCTTGTCACGCAAACTCTCGCGCACGCCCGAAAAGTATGGCACCGGGCATCCCGAAGGGTTGGTCGCGGCTAGCTCGGCAAATAATGCCGCGCTCTCGGGTGCCTACATCCCTGCCCTGGTGTTCGGCATTCCTGGTGACACTATCACCGCCATTATTATCGGCGTACTGATGATGAAAGGCATTACACCAGGGCCAGATGTTTTCACCTCCAGCGCCACCTTGGTCAACGCCATATTCATCGTGTTCATACTGGCCAACCTGCTGCTATTACCTCTTGGTATGTTCGCCATTCGCGGCGCACGACATATCCTCGCAGTTCCTTTCAGCGTGCTGTACCCGCTCATTTTGCTGTTTTGCATCGTCGGTGCCTTCGCCGCCAACAACAGTCTGCTGGATGTCTGGCTGATGCTTGGGCTGGGCCTGCTGGCCTACTTTCTGGTGGAGAACGACTTCCCCATCGGGCCCATGATTCTGGCGGTAATTCTCGGCCCAGTGGTGGAGAGCAACTTTATGCGCTCAATGATTAAAGCCAACGGCGAGCTCCTGGTGCTCTTCGAACGCCCTATCGCTGCCATGCTGGGCGGACTCGCATTACTGGTATGGCTGGCCATTATCGTCTCCAGCGTGCGCTCGGCCTGGCAGACACGTGCGGCGGCGACCCCATCCTAAGCAACTCATTTTCGTAACCTAAACCCCTTTTCACGTTCTAAAGAGGAGCGATATGAAGACTGTTATCGTTATTGGTGGTACTACCGGCATCGGGCGGGCGATTGCGCAAGCGTTTGCCGCCCAGGGCGACGAGGTTCACGTCACCGGCATCGAGCCTGACAGCGAACAGCAGGCTGAAGGAGTGTCCGACCAACACCAACTCGACGTGCGTGACCCAGCCCAGGTTGAGCGCTTCTTCGCGGCATTCCCGCAGTTGGATGTGTTGGTAAACTGCGCTGGCGTTATCCAGCGTGACGGCAAGGAGTTCACGCCCAAAGGCTTTGCTGAGGTTATCGACATCAATCTCAACGGCACCCAGCGCTGCTGCCATGCCGCACATGCGGCCCTCAAGGCAACGGGTGGCTGCATTATCAATACCGCTTCAATGCTGTCGTTTTTTGGCAGCGGGCATGCCCCAGCCTACTCTGCCTCTAAGGGCGGCGTGGCCCAACTCACACGGTCGTTGGCGATCGCCTGGGCCAGCGATGGTATTCGCGTCAATGCCCTTGCGCCTGGCTGGATTGCCACCGACCTGACGGCAGCGCTCACCCAGAATAGCGAACGCTCGGCGGAACTCGTCGGCCGCACGCCCATGGGCCGCTGGGGAAAACCCGACGACCTCGCCGGGCCCGCGCTATTCTTGGCCTCTCCGGGCGCTAACTTTATAACGGGCATACTTTTACCGGTAGACGGTGGCTATTCGTCACGGTGAGCCCGAATATCGAAGAAATAGGAGGACATGGTATGGATCTGGGAATCGCGGGACGCTGGGCCGTGGTATGCGCGGCGAGCAAAGGTTTGGGGCGAGGCTGCGCCGAAGCGCTGGCCAAAGAGGGTGTCAACCTGGCCATCAACTCACGCAATACCGAGGTGCTCGAAAAGACAGCCGACGCGTTGAGAGCACTGAACCCGGCTATTCAGGTGCAGCCGGTGGCCGGCGATATCGGACGCGAGGAAGTACGGGAGGCGTTGCTGGCCGCCTGCCCCCATGTCGATATCCTTATCAACAATAACGGCGGGCCGCCACCAGGTGATTTTCGCGACTGGGATCGGGAAGCGTGGATACAGGCCGTGGATGCCAACATGATCACGCCTATAGAGCTGATCAAGGCCACGGTCGACCGTATGGCCGCCAACGGCTTTGGTCGCGTGGTCAATATCACCTCGGGCGCGGTCAAAGCCCCCATAGACATTCTCGGGCTCTCCAACGGTGCGCGCAGCGGGCTAACCGGCTTCGTCGCAGGGCTCGCTCGCCAGCCGCAACTCGCCTCGCACAACGTCACTATTAATAACCTATTACCCGGCTCATTTGATACCGACCGCCTGCGTGGCAACTTCGAAAATGTTGCGGAGAAGACTCAGCAAACTATCGAACAGGTACGCGAGCAGCGAGCCCAGGGCGTACCAGCCCGGCGATTTGGCACCGCCGGAGAGTTTGGTGCCTTCTGTGCCTTTATGTGCAGCGAACATGCGGGTTACTTGACCGGTCAGAACATTCTGCTCGACGGAGGTGCCTATACAGGAACGTTCTAACTGTGTGAGACGCCATTAATCGTTAGACATCGCTCCCTCTGCGCCTTATAGACGCACTCTCCACAGTCCATAGCTACCGCTGCGGCTTCCATAATAAGGCTTTAGCGGTGGCTTCCAGCAAGCCTTCGCTCGGCTGCCAGTGGCTGCCCACGTTTGAACTGGCAAAGTTAATTTCTACCGTTTGTTCTACATTAGACACTGGGTATGTTTGTATCAGCAAGCACCGAAGGGCCGGGCACTTCTGTGTATATCTGCCTGGGCCTGGGCCCTCAGCACTCTATTAAGGCGGCAGGATCGCATATGTACAGCTGCATTTCTGACGACACTTGATCAGTAAGAACCTGCGCTAGTGAAACTCGGCGTGATGTTCGCCCCTTCTATTCTTACGCTAATCTGATTTGCGATCTTCGGCTGGTCGGCGATGGAGATTGATGGCATAGGGCCCGCCGCACGGGAAGCCATGGGGGATCAGGCAGGTGTATTGTCTGCCGCGGTCGCGGAAAGTATCCCGCTCGCCATGTTTGCGTTCTTCGATAACTGCCCCGCCGCAACCTTGATTCAGGGCTTGGCGGTGTTGATCGTCGCCATCTTCTTCGCCACCTCGTCAGACTCCGCCTCCTTAGTCGTCGTTATGCTGTGTACCGTTAGCGCAGACCCAGGCAGAAAGAGTTGAAGCCGGAAGATTGGGGAGTGCACAACCTTATCCATAGCAGCTTCTCTTCTTGCGGGGTGGGCGTTAAAAACTCAAGCTTACGACATCGTTCTCTTAACAGGACACCTAGCAAAGAAATCTTCGGTACTAAACTTAATTCAAGCTAAGCTTTGTATAGGGGCTAATGAGATAACAGTAGCTTCTAAATAAAGAGCATAATAATTAACTATGAAGTGAAGGAGGCAAAATGGCGGTCAAACATACTCCAACAAATGAAGTGCATAAAGGATCAAAAGGTGGCAAAACTGGATGCGGGTTTGATACCCGTGAACACTCTTCCCACTGGGTATCCACCTCTGAACGAATTACCTGCGCCAAAAATGGGTGTAAGAACTAATATCTCAAGCCAATAAAAAAAGCCCGCGACTAAGTTGAACTGCACCCCAAAAGTTGGACACTCATCCAGCGATTGGGGTGTTTTTCATGGCGAAGTATAAGGAAGCGTTCAAGCTATTAGTCGTACAGCGCTACAAAGAAGGACAAGAGGGTTATAGATGGCTGGCCAAGCAGTATGGTCTTGACCATGCCACCGTCAGGCGTTGGGTGAAAAGCTATGAACAGCATGGCCTGAGCGGCCTGCAGAAGAAGTCCAGCCGCTACAGCGCCGAGTTCAAATTATTGGTGTTGCAACGGATGAGACAAGAGGATCTCTCAGCCCGACAAGCGATTGCCCTGTTCGATATCCGAGGTGGAGTGGGGGTCGTACGGGGTTGGCAAAGCCAGTATCATGAAGGAGGCTTCCAGGCGTTGGAGCCTAAAGCCCGAGGTCGCCCGACGAAGATGCCCACAGCAGAGCCCCCCAAGCCCCCACTTCCAGTGACTGAAAAGAGCTCGCTGGAGCAGCTGCTCCAAGAGAACGAATACTTGCGTGCTGAGGTGGCCTACCTAAAAAAATTGAGGGCCTTGCGTCAGGCCAAAGAGCAGGCCGCGCAGAAAAAGCGCGGGTAGTCCTTGAACTGAAGCAAGGCCACCCTTTGCCGGTGCTGCTAAAAGTCGCCGAACTGTCGCGTAGCACCTTCTATTATCAGGCAAGGGTTCAGCAGTTGGATGATCGGCATGCGGGTCTGAAGCGTCGAATTCACACCCTCTACGAGCGTCACAAAGGGCGCTACGGCTATCGCCGCATCACAGCAGCGTTGCGCCAGGCGGGAGAGCAGGTCAACCACAAGACAGTCCAACGCCTCATGAAGCACCTTGGGCTGAAGTCGTTGGTACGTCCGAAGAAATACCGCTCCTATCGTGGCCAGCAGGCCAGTGTTCCCAACCTTCTTGCCCGTCAGTTTCAGGCTGAACGCCCCAACCAACGGTGGGTCACCGACGTCACGGAGTTCAATGTCCGAGGCGAGAAGCTGTACCTGTCGCCCGTGATGGACCTCTATAACGGGGAAATTGTGTCTTACACAATGCAGAAACGACCACAGTTCTCGCTGGTAGGGGAGATGCTGAACAAAGCCTTAGCCAAGCTGACCGACCAAGACGCTCCGTTGCTGCATTCCGACAAGGTTGGCAATATCAGATGCCTGCCTACCGGCGCAAGCTCGCCGAGCATGGTGTGATCCAGAGCATGTCACGCAAGGGAAATTGCCTGGATAATGCCGCGATGGAGAGCTTCTTTGGAACGCTGAAGTCTGAATATTTCTACCTGAATCGGTTCGCCACTATTGAGCAGTTACAGGCGGGCATCCGACACTATATCCATTACTATAACCACGAGCGTATTAAGACCAAACTAAAAGGCCTGAGTCCGGTGCAGTACCGGAATCAGGCCTTGGCCGCTTAGTTGTTCACTGTCCAAGTTTATGGGGTCAGTTCAAAGTCGTGGGCTTTTTTTACAATTTGGCGCGCCCGGCAGGATTTGAACCTGCGACCCTCGGCTTCGGAGGCCGATACTCTATCCAACTGAGCTACGGGCGCTTGTGGGTGCGTATCGTAACTGTGCGGAGCGGCTGTGTCCAGCCGGGAAGCGGTTTTGCGGGCTTGTTCGATTGACCGTTTTCCCTGCTGTAGTGCATGCTTTGGGAGCACTTCTGCACCTTAGTCCATTGGGAACACAATAATATGAAAACATTTGCACGTAGCACGCTGGCACTGGGCATCTCACTGGCGCTGGTTAGCGCCGCGAACGCCGCTGATTTTGCTGATATGGATCCCGTTACCCTGCGCCTGGCCCACGTGGTCAATGAGCAGGATGGCTTCCACATTGCCGCCACCAAGTTTGAAGAACTGGTGGAAGAGCGCACCGACGGCAAGGTGGATATCGAGATCTACCCCAACGCCTCACTGGGTGACGAGCGCACGCTGCTGGAAGGCATGCAGATCGGCACGGTGGATATGGGCGTAATCACCAACGGGCCGGTAGCCAACTTTGTGGAAGAGATGGCGGTATTTGAACTGCCATTCCTGTTCCCCTCCCCGGAAGCCGCTTACCAAGTTCTTGATGGCGAGATCGGCCAGGAACTGCTCGACAAGCTTTCTGAGGTAAACCTGAAAGGTATGGCCTACGCCGAACGCGGTTTCCGTAACCTGACCAACAGCGAGCGCGCTGTAAACTCGCCGGAAGATCTGGACGGCCTGCGCATTCGCGTCATGGAAAATCCGGTTTACACCGATACCTTCCGCGAGTTGGGCGCCAACGCCATTCCCATGGCGTGGACAGAAGCGCTCACCGCCATGCAACAGGGCACCATCGACGGCCAGGAAAATCCAGTAAACGTGATTCACTCGTTCAACCTGGATGAAACCCAAAGCTACATGACTCTTTCGCGCCACACTTATGCCCCGGCAATTTTTGTCATGGGTATGCCCGCCTGGAACCAACTGCCTGAAAACGCCCAGGAAGTACTGCTAGCGGCAGCCCAGGAAGCCGCCGAGCATGAGCGCCAAGTGAATGCGGAGATGGAAGCTGAGCAGTTACAAGCCCTACGCGATGCAGGCATGGAAATTAACGAAACCCCGGATATGGAAGCCTTCCAGGCGGCCGTGGCACCAGTTTATGAGAAATACGGCGAGCAGTTCGGTGATTACCTGCCGCGCATTCAGGAGGCGCTTCAGTAACTCACCCGCAACAAGAGAATCGCCTGATGGCTGACACCCCCCATACGAAGCTGGCGAATAGACTCAATAAGATAAATCTCAATTTACTATTGGTCTTTCACACGCTTTATTGGAAAAGGAGTTTGACGCTGACCGCAGAGGCGCTCTGCCTGACGCAACCGGCGGTCAGCCATTCGCTGAAAAAGCTGCGCCTGTTAATGGATGACCCTCTGTTCATCAAGACGCTGGACGGCATGCAGCCCACCCCGCTTGCCCGGCAGATGGATGCCGCTGTGGCCAAAGGGCTGTTCTATCTTGATCAGGCGGTTCACAGCAACAGCGAGTTTTCTCCCGCCACATCGAAGCGGGAGTTTCGTGTCAGCCTAGTGGACTATGTCAGCCAACAGCTGCAACCCAAGCTTATCCAGCACTGCTTGGAACACGCCCCCGAGGTGTGTTTCAACATGCTCTCCACGCGCATCGCAAGCGCAGAAGGCGCCCAGCAGGTTCTGCAAGAGCACGATATCGACTTGGCGGTAGTGCAGCTCGAAACCCTGCCGCTCACCGCTCACCATGAGTACCTGTTTGACGATGTGATTGGCTGTGTGGGCGATGCCAGCTTTCATGGTGAGGGTAGCGCCATCACCCTTGAGGCGTTTTTAAACTCCCCGCAGGTCGCTCTATCCCATCGCGAGGACAGCCCGCTGCTCATCAATGAAAAGCTGCGGGAGCTGGGGTTGGAGCGTAAAATCGTCGCCAAGACGCCCTACATCAACCCATTGCAGGAAATATTGGCATCCACAACGCTGCTCTGCGTGGTGACAGAGAGCGCAGCCAGGGTTATTTGCCGCAACAATAGCCTGAAGTTCTACGCCCTGCCCCTGGACGTCCCAGCGTTCAAAGTCTGCCTGTGCTGGGATGAAAGGAAGGATCACGATGCGGGCATCCACTGGTTGCGGCAACTCATCAGGGCACTGATAACACCAGCCCCCTCCGCCCTGGGCGGTCTATAGCCAAACCGCCAAACTCACTCCACCGTCACGACTTTGCCGCGGTTTAACAGCAGCTTGGGATCCAGAGCGACCTTCATACGCTTCATTAAAGCGATCTCTTCGCTGGAGCGGGAAATGCTGAGATAGTCGCACTTTTCGAGCCCGATGCCGTGCTCGGCAGAGATCGAGCCGGCGTACTCTTGTAGCGGAGAGTAAACCAGTTGCTCGACTTGGCGGCGGCTTTGCGGGCTGTCGTCGCGCACCGTGATCATAATGTGCAGGTTGCCATCGCCCAGATGGCCGAACACGATCATTTTACCTGTTTCGGGGAACTGCGCCTTGAGGTTCTGCTCCAGGGTAGCAACGTAGGCGTCCATTTGCGGGATCGGCAGACTGACGTCATAGGAGAACATCGGCTTCAGTTCTTTCACCAGCACTTCAATATCTTCACGGATCGCCCAGATGCCCTGGCGCTGGGCGCCGGAGCTGGCTAGCACGGCATCGGTGATCAAGCCGTCCTCCATGGCATTTTCAAGCATCTCGGCGAAGTGCTCCGCATCCTGGCTGTCATCCAGGCCCAGGGTTTCGATAATCGCGTAAAAAGGCGAGTCATCGGCCAATGGGGGCGAGTGCTTGCCGCTCTCGGTCGTCACCAGCTTGTAGTGGCTATTCCACAACGCCTCGAAGGCGCTCAGGCTATTGGCGAGCTGTTGGGAGACCTTGCGCAACAGCTGGGTCAGGGCATCGAAGGATGGCACCGCCACCAGCGCGGTTTGCTCGCTGGGCATATGCGGCTGCAGCCGGAGCACGGCGCGGGTGACGATACCCAGGGTACCTTCGCTACCGATAAATAGCTGTTTGAGGTCGTAGCCTGCGTTGTTCTTGAGCATTTTGTTCAGCGAGCTGACCACGGTGCCGTCGCTGAGTACGGCTTCCAGCCCCAGCACTTGCTGTCGCATCATGCCGTAGCGGATGACCCGTATTCCGCCCGCGTTGGTGGCGATATTGCCGCCAATAGTGCACGAGCCCCGGGCGCCAAGGTCGAGGGGAAACTGCATATCGATCTCCGCTGCGGCTTCCTGCACCCGCTGGAGCGTTACCCCGGCCTGAACCTGAATGGTAGAGCCAACCAGGTCTACCTCTTCGATCTGGTTCATCAGCTCCAGAGACACGACCAGTTCCTCAGGGCTGGCTTCACCACCGTGCACAATGCCGGTCATGCCGCCATGGGTCACTACCAACTGGTCGGTCTGGTAGCACAGGGCCATCACTTTGCTGAGCTGTTCAGTGTTGCGGGGCCTGACAATGGCCTTGGCACGACAAGGCGCTCCGGTAAACCAGTCGACGCTACGCTGGGAGACATCGTCACCGCGCAACACGTTTTCTGGGCCGACTACCGCCACTAGGTCGTTAAGCAACTTATCCATTGGTTATTCCTGTTTTAGCTGGCGTTGCCATGGTTAGTAAGACTCGCCATCGGCTAAGCCTCACAATCACTTTCCAAGGCAGTTAATCAATCGTCAATGCTTGCAGGCTATCGCTAACCTTTAAATCACTCAAGCCCAAGATCTATAAAGATTTTTTGGATTATTATCGCGAATAGTGGAATAAAAATAAGTAATTTGCCCTATAAGTTCGATGTGGTATAGATGAAGCCCACCAAGATAATAAGAACAGCCATCACTAGGAGATAATGTGAATAATCGCGCCCGTTTTACCGCTCACTCTGCATCCTGTTATACAAATAAATTCAAACAGTTAAACCTAACCTTGCTATGCGCTGGCCTGCTGGGTTTACCGTTAATGGCCCAGGCTGAGGAAATAACCCCTACCAACCTGCGCTTAGCGACTGTCGTGAATACCCAAGACACTTACCATATCGCCGCCGAGCGCTTTCAGCAGCTCGTCAGCGAACAAACTGATGGCGCGGTTACCATTGAGATCTATCCCAACGCCTCTCTCGGTGATGAGCGTACTTTGCTAGAAGGTATGCAGATCGGCACCGTGGATATGGGCGTCATCACTAACGGCCCTGTTGCCAATTTCGTCGATGAGTTCTCCGTCTTTGAACTACCTTTTCTGTTTCCCACCTCCGAAGCTGCTTACTCGGTACTGGATGGCGAGATCGGCCAAGAAATCCTGGCTAAGTTGGAAGATGTGAACCTTAAAGGGCTGGCATACGCGGAACGCGGATTTCGTAATATCACCAATAGCCGAAATGCGATTAATGCACCCGAGGATCTCGATGGTTTGAGACTTCGCGTTATCGAGAATGAGGTCTACGTTGATACCTTCCGCGAGCTAGGCGCCAATGCTGTTCCCATGGCTTGGACAGAAGCGTTAACCGCACTGCAGCAAGGCACGATTGATGGTCAAGAAAATCCGGTTAATGCCATCCATGCCTTTAATCTGGCGGAAACCCAGGATTACCTCACCATGACTCGGCATATTTATGCGCCGGCGATTTTCATCATGAGCCTACCTGCCTGGAACGGTCTTCAGGAGGAACTCCAAAGTATCGTTCTTGACGCGGCGAAGGAAGCCTCCGCCCACGCCAGGGAGCAGAATGCTATTATGGAAGCTGAGCAACTAGCTGAACTGAGCGAGGCAGGCATGGAAATTAACGAAACCCCGGATATGGAAGCCTTCCAGGCGGCCGTGGCACCGGTGTATGAGAAATACGGCGAGCAGTTCGGTGATTACCTGCCGCGCATTCAGGAGGCGCTTCAGTAAGTGACCACATCGACTCAACCGCTGTTAACGCTACTGCGGCGAATTGAGCGCGGGCTGGATGCGATCATCCAGCCCGTGGTCTTTGCGGGCATGGCGGCGCTGATTGGGGTGATTACCCTGCAGATTGTCTCCCGGGTGCTGTTCAGCGCAGTGGGCTGGACCGAAGAGGTCGCTCGCTTTCTGCTGGTGTGGATCACCTTTTTGGCAGGCACTCTCGCCTTTCAGCGCGGCCGACACATTGCCGTGACCTTTGCCGTGGATGCCCTGCCCGGCCGCCTGCGCCATTTTGCACGCCTATTAGCATTGGGTATTATGCTGGCGTTTTTGATCACGCTGATTGTGATTGGCTACCGCTATATGCAGGTGCAGAGTTTTCAGAAATCCGCTTCGCTGCGGCTTTCGATGACCTATGTTTACGCGGTGATGCCCATCTGTGCGGCGATCATGGCGTGGTACGCGCTGGTCGATATCATTGAGCTACTGCTGGGCGACGAGACGACCCACGCTCAGGAGGAGCCGCTATGACGCTGCTGCTGTTTGGGCTGTTCTTCCTGTTTATGCTGCTCGGCGTGCCGATTGCTTTTGCGATTGGTGCCAGTACGCTCTATGCCTTGCATCAGTCCGGCGTGCCGCTGATGGTGGTCACCCAGCAGATGTTCCAGGGGATTAACTCCTTTGCCCTGGTTGCTATCCCGATGTTTATCCTCGCTGGGGATTTAATGGCCCAGGGCAAGGTGAGCGAAAAGCTGGTCAGCTTTGCCGATTCGCTGGTTGGCTTTATGCGCGGCGGGCTTTCGGTGGTCTCGGTGATGGCGGGTATGTTCTTTGCGGCCATTTCTGGTTCTGGTGCAGCCACCACGGCGGCGGTAGGCTCAAGCCTGGTGCCAGAGCTTAAACGCAAAGGCTATGACCCGGCCTCGGCGGCTAGCTTAATCGCCGCCAGCGGTACCATCGGGGTGGTGATCCCGCCCTCGGTGCCGATGATTATCTATGCGGTGATTGCCCAGCAATCGGTCTCTAAGCTGTTTTTAAACGGCTTTTTGCCGGGGCTAGCAATGGGATTGGGGTTAATGGCCATCGCGATTGTGCAGGCCTATAAGCGCCAGTACCCTAAAGGCACACCACTCTCGCTAACCACCATCTGGAACACCTTTAAAGATGCCAGCTGGGGGTTAATGACACCGGTGATTATCCTTGGCGGTATCTTCTCAGGAATTTTTACGCCTTCGGAAGCGGCAGTCGTGGCAGTGAATTACGCCATGCTGGTGTCGCTGTTTGTCTATCGTGACCTGAACCTGCCGCAGATTTACAAGCTGCTGATCCGTTCGGCGATGACTACCGCGGTGATTATGCTGGTGATTGCGATGTCGGCGGTGCTGAGTTGGACGCTGTCTAGCTGGCAGGTGCCGGGAGCGATTGCCCAGGCGGTGCTGTCACTCTCCACTAACCCTTATGTGATTATGCTGCTGATCGTGGGGATTATTCTGCTCACTGGGGTGTTTATAGAAACCGCAAGTGCGCTGATTATTCTCACGCCCGTGCTGCTGCCGCTGGTATTGCAATTGGGGATTGACCCAATTCACTTTGGTTTGATTATTGTGGTGGGGCTTTCGATTGGCATGATAACGCCGCCGGTGGCGATTAACCTTTACGTAGCGTCATCCATCACCCAGCTACCACTTGAGCGCATTACCCGAGCGATTGTGCCGTATATGCTGGGTTTAATTGGCGTATTGTTACTGGTGGTCTATGTGCCGATTTTATTGGGCTGGTCTGGGCATTAACTTTCGCCATGACATGCAGTATTAGGTGATGGCTTAGCGGTGGCTTGTTGCAACAGCACTATCATCGCATCGTCTAAAAAATAACTTATGCGGTGTCGTTTTAGCCACTATTGATGATTTTTTTGCTTTATATGCAACTATTTAGCTAAAAAGCACTACTCCATAACCTAGGTTAAGGTGAGTGCAGGCGAATGCGTTCATGGTAGTGGAGTGGTGGCCAGGGATGGCCCGTTTTAAGCAAGCCGCTTAGCCACCTATCTTTGGTTGCCCTGACCCATTTTACCGCCTGGTCAGGGCGACCTTTTTATTTTAGGGTCATCTTGCAGCCCATCTCTACGTACTGATCTCACCTAAATCCTAATTAAGCAATTACCGAGCTCCTTGTTATTTGTTAGTGCCATCAGCGTATCATGGCCCTAGTGTTCAAGGAGAATGGCAAGCCATGGTTCGAAACCACTCATTTTTTAGCGCTGTCTTGCTCCTGCTTCCGCGGCTGGCTCACTTTGCCTGGCGCGTATTACACCACTTTCTGAAAAATCGCGGCATCCTGATTGCCGGTGGGGTGGGCTATAATATTCTGCTTTCCATCGTGCCGCTTTTTGCCCTGCTCGTTGTGCTATTAACCCAAGTGGTGGATGAACAGCATCTTCTCAATGTGCTGACCGTACAGGCACGCCATCTGGCGCCCGCCCATGCCGAAGTTTTGCTGGAAGCCGTGCGCGGCTTGCTGAGTTCCCGGGACGTCATCGGCATTTTGAGTTTTCCTATTCTATTACTCTTCAGCTCGTTTGCTTTTCGTATGCTGGAAGACGCTCTGGCGATCATTTTTCATGCGCCGGAGCACCCTTATATCAAGCGCAGCGCCTGGGTTTCCGTCATGTTGCCTTACGCCTTTATGGTGGTGCTGGGGGCAGGGCTGATGGTACTCACGCTGGTCGTCACCCTAGCCAGTTCGCTTAATACGCTCGTTATCGCCATTTTCGCGCGGGAACTGCCGCTGGCGGGTTTCTCAGGACCCGTGCTTAACCTGGCTAGTTTTATCGGGGTTTTCCTGCTGTTTAGCGCTATCTATAAAGTGCTTCCGGTGGTGCGTATCGCCATTCGTAGGGCGGTGGTAGGAGGCTTCGTGGCAGCGCTGTTGTGGGAGGGCGTGCGGCTGTTGCTGGTTTATTATTTCGCCAATCTCTCGTTCGTCAACGCGGTCTACGGTTCTCTGGCGGCGCTGGTAATCTTGCTGATTACCCTGGAAGTAGGCGCCATCATTTTACTACTGGGCGCCCAGGTGATTGCCGAACTAGAGCGAAATTCGCGCCTTGACCTACCATGGTATGCCGACCCAAGCCGTCAGCCAATTACACGGGTAAAGTGAGTAATCAGGGCGGGGCTGAGCTAGTCTTTCAATCACTAATCGCAAAATCACGTTAGAAAAAACAAAGCTATAAGAGGTGAGAACGATGACGTTATTCGATCTAACCGGCCGCACGGCGCTAATTACCGGCTCATCCGGCGGGCTTGGGCTCGCGATGGCGCGCGGGCTGGCTCAGTCAGGCGCCCAAATCATTATTCATGGGCGTAATCATGACAAGCTTGAAGCCGCGCGGAACGCGCTCTGCGAGGAAGGCTATAGTGTGCTCACAACGTCGTTTGATGTTAGCGACGAGACCGCCATTGAGCAGGCACTTGAAGCGTTGAATGCCGATGGAATCAATATCGATATCCTGGTCAATAATGCAGGCGTGCAACTTCGTCGTCCGTTAATTGAGGTCGAACTCGATCAGTGGGATAAGGTTATTAGCACGAACCTGACCAGTACTTTTCTGCTGGGACGCAACGTTGCCAGGCAAATGATTGCGCGCGGTAAAGGCGGCAAAATTATTAATATCGGTTCGCTGATGAGCTCCGTAGCCCGACCGACGGTGGGTGCTTATACGGCGTCCAAAGGCGGCGTGCGTTTATTGACGCAATCCATGGCAGCGGAGTGGGCTGAGCATGATATTCAGACCAACGCTATTGGCCCTGGCTACATGATCACGGAAATGACTCAGCCGTTGGTCGACGATCCGAAATTTAATGACTGGCTAATTAACCGCACGCCTTCCAAACGCTGGGGGGTGCCTGAAGATCTTGTTGGCACCGTGGTCTATCTTGCATCCCCGGCGTCGAACTATGTCAATGGCCAGATCATTTACGTCGACGGCGGCATGCTGGCCGTTATTTAAAGCCGCTGAGCTAAGGTTCGTCAGTCAGCTGCAGCTATCAAAGGCCGCCAAACATTTGGCGGCCTTTGTGCATCGAAAGCTTACTAAATTGCCCCTGTACTCGCGGAAGCCGCTGTATCAGCCTGCGGGCGTCGCTCGTCCAGCATCCCTTTGTCGAGAATAAAGCGGATGATCTCTTCAAGCCCTACACCGTCATAAAGATTGGTAAAGACAAAGGGGCGCTCACCGCGCATTTTCTTTGAGTCCCGCGCCATGATGTCGAGCGATGCATGCACCTGCTCGGCGATATCCATCTTATTGATAATCAGCAGGTCGGATTTAGTGATGCCAGGCCCGCCTTTGCGGGGAATTTTATCGCCTGCGGAAACATCGATGACGTAGAGCGTCAGGTCGGAAAGCTCGGGGCTAAAGGTGGCTGAGAGGTTATCGCCACCCGACTCCACCATCACCAGCTCAAGCTTAGGATGCCGTGCTTGCAGCTCATCGATGGCCGCCAGGTTCATGGAGGCATCTTCACGAATGGCGGTATGCGGGCAGCCGCCGGTCTCTACGCCGAGAATACGGTCTGCGGGCAGTGCATCGTGTTTGAGCAGAAAGTCGGCGTCTTCGCGGGTGTAGATATCATTCGTGACCACGGCGATATCGTAGTAGTCCCGCAGCGCTAAACAGAGCTGCTTGAGCAGTGCGGTTTTACCGGAACCCACCGGGCCGCCCACGCCAATGCGTAAACAGTGCGTCATCGTTCTCTCCTCAATAAATAAACTGATTAACGTCTAAGCGATTAACTTCTAAATCATTAATTTCTAAGCCATTAACTTCTGAACAGGCGCGAATATTGGGTTTCGTGCAACGCACTGGCCAGGGCTAAACCGGGCAGCACGGGGCCTAGCTCTTCATCTTCCAGCGTCAGCGCTTGATCAACAGCGGACACTAATGCAGGACGCATTTGCTCTATGACGCGCTGAGCAGAGGTGTGGCCCAG
The DNA here is from genome assembly GCF_050269715.1 of Halomonas sp. NPDC076908. Lineage (NCBI taxonomy): Bacteria > Pseudomonadati > Pseudomonadota > Gammaproteobacteria > Oceanospirillales > Halomonadaceae > Halomonas > Halomonas sp. NPDC076908. Next base: position 37,729 of record NZ_JBNNIW010000004.1, read on the forward strand.
CGGTAAGGCTTTGCAGGCCACCGCCAGTTGGTTTTCCAACCACGCCCAAGCAAAGCCCAGCAGCGTTTGGCGAACGGATACGCCACGTGAGTGAGCCGTGAATGCAAATAGCGTCACATAGCCCGCATGATCTGGCAATAAGGCGGGTAGTAAGTACTCACTTGACATCAAGTCCAGGCTGGTTAACAAGCGCTTAAGCGAGGCGCCCAGGCGGCTATCTTCAGCGGCTAATTCAGCGGTTTCACGGGTGGCAGCCAGCCACTCGTCCCACTCAGCTATCTTTGCACTAGCGGCGTCACTATCGGCTGAACCACCGGCTTGGCTAAACGCTTGATGTAATCGCGCCAGCACCGGCAGCTCGCAGCGGGTTAGGCCATCTTCCAATACGCCATTCAGCCACTCAATAAGGCTGGCTTCATCCCGCACCCAATCAAGTTCAAAGGCACTCTCCAACCCTTGTGAGAAGGCAAAAGCACCGATAGGTAGCGCGGGGCTTACCAGTTGCATGAGCCCTAGCAGCGCTAAATCATCGCGTTGGCTTTCTGGCGCGGCAGGTTCAGTGGGCATGGTGGTGCTCATGCGAATGGTCGTGGTCGTGAGAATGGCCGTGCCCGTGGGAATGGTCATGGGAGTGCCCACCACCGCCTACTTGGTTATAGGCGCCCGGCTCCGGGTCGAAGGTGTCGTCGTGGTGCTCCAACTCGGCGCCCAGTAGCACAGCCAGTTCTTCCAGCACATGATCCGGCGGGAAGCGTACCCAAGCGCCCTTCTCATCTTCGCCCAGCGCCAGCTGAACGTGGCGATTGCCCAGGTGATAGGCCAGCCGCGCCAGCGGTAAGCCAGCACTCACTCGCGCGGTAACCACCGGTTCTACTGCGGCGCATACGCGCACAACTTCACCGCTTTCGGCTTTTAGGCCTTCGCCGCTGCGCAGTACCGGGCCGCGATCCAGAAATAGGCCCAGCTCGCGACCACTATCGCTTTGAGCTTTTAAGCGCCCACGAATACGTAGCTCAAAGGGCAGCGTCAGCGTATCGCTGGCGGCGCTTTCCTCTATAGGCCCTAATCGTTCTATGAGTTTAAGCATTGATATCGTCCTATTAAAAACCTGCAAGTTAAGCACCCAGCAGCCGAGCCGGGGTAGGTCGTAGTGAGGGTCTTTTGCCATGGCCGGAAAATGTTCCATACATTTCCGGCATTTCCTCCATCCCTGGAGGGCAGATGGCAAAAGTAGCGTACAGGGATGTATTTACAGCGCCCTCACGTAGATCTACCCCCGGCACTGCACTTACTGGCGGTCACAGTGCGCTATTCAAAATAAATGATAACGCTGGGCCAGCGGCAGCTCGGTTGCGGGTTCGCAGGTTAAAATTTCACCATCGCAACGCACTTCGTAGGTTTGTGGGTCTACGGTCAGCTCCGGGCAAGCGTCGTTGAGCTTCATATCTTTCTTGCGCACGCCGCGCACGTTTTTACACGCCGCCAGCGTACTCTGCAGGCCTAAACGCTCTTTAATACCAGCATCCAACGCAGCTTGGCTGACAAAATTCAGCCGAGTCTGGCTGGCGGCGCGGCCAAAAGCACCAAACATGTGGCGGTAGTGAACCGGCTGGGGCGTGGGAATCGATGCGTTAGGATCACCCATGGGAGCCGCCGCAATCATGCCGCCCTTAATAATCATCGCTGGTTTCACGCCGAAGAAGGCAGGTTTCCACAGCACCAAATCGGCCAGCTTACCCACCTCGATAGAGCCTACTTCGTGGCTGATGCCGTGAGTAATCGCCGGGTTAATGGTGTACTTGGCGATATAGCGCTTGGCACGAAAGTTATCCGCGCCCAGCGTTTCGTCTTCCGACAACAGGCCGCGCTGCACTTTCATTTTGTGCGCGGTTTGCCAGGTACGGCAGACCACTTCACCTACTCGCCCCATGGCTTGAGAGTCAGATGCGATCATCGAGATCACACCAAGATCGTGGAGGATATCTTCAGCCGCAATGGTTTCGCGGCGAATGCGCGAGTCGGCGAAGGCCACGTCTTCGGGAATATTGGGATCGAGGTGGTGGCACACCATCAGCATATCGAGGTGTTCGTCGATGGTGTTGATAGTGTAGGGCCGCGTTGGATTGGTCGATGACGGCAACACGTACTCTTTCGAGCAGGCGGTGAGGATATCCGGGGCGTGGCCACCGCCTGCACCTTCCGTGTGGTAGGTGTGAATACCGCGCTCTTTAAACGCGGCCAGGGTGTCTTCGACAAAGCCCGATTCGTTTAGGGTGTCGGTGTGGATCGCGATCTGCACATCGTACTTTTCCGCCACGCTTAGGCAGTTATCAATCGATGCGGGGGTGGTGCCCCAGTCTTCGTGAAGCTTAAGGCCCATGGCACCCGCTTCCAACTGCGCCTCTAACCCTTCCGGCAGGCTAGCGTTGCCTTTGCCCAGCAGGCCAATGTTCATCGGCAGGTCGTCCACCGCCTGAAGCATTTTGCCGATATGCCATGCACCCGGCGTACAGGTGGTGGCGTTAGAGCCGGTAGCCGGGCCAGTGCCACCACCCAGCATGGTGGTCACGCCACTCATTAGCGCCTCTTCCACCTGCTGAGGGCAAATAAAGTGGATATGGGCGTCGATGCCGCCAGCGGTGAGGATTTTGCCTTCACCGGAGATAATTTCGGTGCCGGGCCCAATCACGATCTCAACATCGGGCTGTACATCCGGGTTGCCCGCTTTACCAATCGCGGCGATGCGGCCGTTTTGAATACCCACATCAGCTTTGACGATGCCCCACCAGTCTAAAATCAGCGCGTTGGTGATGACGGTATCCATCACGGTGTCATCATTGCGCTGGCTTTGGCCCATGCCGTCACGGATCACTTTGCCGCCGCCAAATTTCACTTCATCGCCGTAATGAGTGGCGTCTTTTTCAACTTCAATCCACAGCTCAGTATCGCCCAGGCGCACGCGGTCGCCTACCGTGGGCCCATACATATCGGCGTAGGCTTGCCGACTGATCTTGTTTACCGGTTTCATGTGTTGCCTCTCCTAAAAGATGAAGCTTGGCAGTGGGGAGGTCATCACTCATGGGACACGCTGTGAATACGTCCCTGTACGCTTGACTGCGGCATCCATGCCGCAGACAGTCCCATGAGCAATGGCCTCCCTAGCCTAATCGCCTTACGCCATTAGCTATTTAGAGGGCGATCCAGCGGCCCCATGACATCACCACGAAAGCCATAGATTTCCCGCTTGCCCACAAAGGGAATCAGCGTAACTTCGCGGGTTTGGCCGGGCTCAAAGCGAATCGCCGTGCCTGCGGCCACATCCAAGCGGTAACCTCGGGTTTTGGTGCGATCAAACACCAGCGCGGGGTTGGCTTCGGCAAAGTGGTAGTGGGAGCCCAACTGGATAGGGCGGTCGCCGGTATTAGCCACTTCCACCGTAATTCGCTCGCGGCCCACACACAGTTCGATATCGCCGTCTTTTAACTGATATTCACCAGGAATCATCTGCTTGCTCCGTTGTTCAATCGCCCCTCACACAATAGGCGTATGGACAGTGACCAGTTTGGTGCCGTCGGGGAAAGTGGCTTCGACCTGTACTTCGTCGACCATTTCAGCCACACCTTCCATCACATCATCACGGCTAAGGATTTCGCGGCCATAGCTCATTAAATCAGCCACGCTGCGGCCATCCCGGGCGCCTTCCATGATCTCGAAGCTGATCAGGGCTACCGCTTCGGGGTAGTTGAGCTTTAAACCACGTGCTTTGCGACGCTCGGCCAGTTGGGCGGCAGAGAACAGCAGCAGCTTGTCTTTGTCTCTCGGGGTTAATTCCATGACATGTGTCTCCAGCAGTACATTGCAGTGATACTGATTAGGTTAGCCAAATTCGCGGTGTATGCGCTTCACGCTCAATCCAACGGGGGCGCAGGACTCGCCACGCGTGTTCACAAAGCGCCCAGGCTTCGTTGCGCGAGTTGCCTAGGTAGCGCAGCAGCAGCACACCTTGGCGCATGGTAACCGCCCAGCGTGGATTATCCGGCAACACCTCACGCAGGGCCTCAATAGCAGCCGGTGCATCGCTAATACCCACCGCCCATAATGTGGCTTGCACCGTGGCACCGCCCTGCCCCCAGCGCCCCTTAAAGCGCGCATGCAAAGGGTCGAGCGGTTGGCGCTCAAGCCATAGCGGCTTTCCGTCTAACGTCATACGAAAGTGCTGCTCAATCCGGCCCGAGACATAGGGTAATTCGCTAGCTGGGCGGCCTAGTGCCATCACCTCCCAGCCTAAACAGCGGGCGGAACCATGCAGCTCAATATGGGTGCGCTGCTCACCCTTCGAGCCATCAAAGGCGATGGTTTCCTGGGGTAGCCACTCCAGGGTTGCATCATTCTCTACCGATAGTCGCGTATGCTGGGACCAGGCAACACCTTGGCTGTCGGCCTTATAGAGCTTATTAGCGGCAGGCGTGGTCAACAGTGCATGAGCCCCGTTCTCCACATGGGCGCTAATCGTGAGTGCATCGCCACTCACCAGTCCCCCTGGCGGGTGTAGTACGTAAACATGGCAAGGGCTGTCATAGGGGCCGCGCCTGCCTTCTGGATAAAAAGGGCGCTGCACTCGCAGCGGCCCATGATGGCGCGCCTGCACCATGCGTGTGGCACCATCGCGTTGGGCAAACGTCAGTGCCAATGAGGCCGCCCAGTGGCGGTCTGCATCGAAACGGTGGCCAGAGCTAATGGACGGTATTGCGAGATCGCCTAGGAACATAAAGAACTGCCGCTGCCTTTTAATAAGCGTTTGATTAACAAATGCAATTAATGCGCCAAAATGGTGAAAAGCTATTAGATGCTGACTCTCTTGTCACCACAATAAAGACTTAAAGTGCCTGAGATTGGCCAACAACCGCCAATTGCACCAAAAAGGATCAATCTAATAGCGCGATGCACCAAGATAAATCTTCCCTCCCCGCCGCTATACATCGCTTCGTTAACGTTATTAATGCCATTAATTCAATTACTGTGGCTAGACAACCGCCTCCTATAGCGCTTATATAAGCGTTCACGCGGGAGCCTAATCATGCTTCAACTTCGCCCGAACTGTGAGTGTTGCGATAAGGATTTGCCCCCTGAGGCGGCGGCTGTCATTTGTACCTTTGAGTGTACGTTTTGTCGCGAGTGTGCCAGTGGAGTTTTAGGGGATACATGCCCTAACTGTGGTGGTAATTTTTCACCGCGCCCCGTTCGGCCTAACAACATGCTGGAAAAGTACCCCGCTTCAAAAGAGAGCATCTTAAAGGCCGGTGGCTGTACAGCGGTTTAATTCAGGCGTTATTAACCCTAAAAGAGCACGACGAATGAAAAGCGCCCTAAACCAAGGTGACCGCTAACGTCTTCGGCCATGGCCGGTTTGCGGCCTGGAGCTCCACCCTATGTCTACTGCTGCTTACCCGGAAGAGGGACGTAAAAAGTCCTTCGATATATACCGTGCCGTGTGGCGCTGGCATTTCTATGCTGGCCTGCTGGTACTGCCTTTTATGATTACCCTGGCGATGACTGGTGGGCTTTACCTTTTCAAAGATGAATTGGACGCCATCATCCATGCGGATTTGAAACGCGTCGCGGTTCAGGAAGCCGTGCAACCGCCTTCGACGCTGGTCAGCGCTGCACTTGAGGCCCACCCCGGCACCGCCGTTAAGTACACCGACCCAGTAACACCTGAAAGCTCTGCCGAAATCACCGTTAACACCCTGGCAGGTGAGCGTCTTGCGGTGTATGTAGACCCTTACACATCCAACGTACTGGGGGCGCTGGATGACCGTGGCACCATCATGTGGACGGTGCGCTATCTACACAGCTTTAAATACTTTGGGCCTACCGCGCGAAAAGTGATTGAGATTGCCGGGGGCTGGTCGATCCTGCTGGTAGGCACCGGCATTTACTTATGGTGGCCCGGGGTAAAGGGTCAGGCGGCGTGGTGAGTGTGCGCGGCAAACCCAAAAGCCGGGTGTTTTGGCGCGACTTGCATGCGGTATTGGGCATTTTTGTGGGCGGCTTTCTTGTCTTCCTGGCGATTACCGGCATGCCGTGGTCTGGCGTGTGGGGCGGCCAGGTTAACCAGTGGGCCAATGGCAATAACTTCGGCTACCCATCGGGCGTTCGCGTTGAGGTGCCGGTTTCCAATGCGTATTTAAGCGACCAGGGCTTAACCAGTTGGTCGTTGGAGCAGGCTCGCATACCGGAATCCACGCCTCCCGCCAGCCCAATGCCCCGCATAGGCCTTAACAATGCAGTGGCGGCATTTGAACAGCTAGGATTACAGCAGGGCTTCACGGTTAACCTGCCCAGTTCTGCCGCCGGGGTATATACCGGCTCCATCTATCCTGACAACTTGAGCCAGCAGCGTGTGGTTCACCTTGATCAATATAGCGGCGAACCATTGATCGACATGAGCTACGCCGACTATGGCACGTTCGGCAGATGGCTAGAATTTGGTATCAATGTTCATATGGGCCAAGAGTTTGGCCTGCTCAATCAGCTGCTCCTGCTGGCAGTCTGCTTTGCCATTATCTTACTGGCCGTGTCGGCTGCGGTGATGTGGTGGAAACGACGCCCTAAAGGCGCGATGGGCGTACCGCCACTACCGGCGGATAAGCATGTTTTCCGCGGTTTAATCGCCATTCTGGTGATCGGTGGGGTGATTTTCCCGCTGGTCGGCGCTTCGTTGATTGTCATGCTGCTGATTGATTGGCTGATCGTGCAACGCCTTCAGGAAAAGCGATTAGCTAGGCAAACAGCGTAGCTAAAGCCATCACGCTGGCCTAGGGCCAGAGCGTTGATATAGCACTTATGAGGAAGCCAGTAGCTGCTCCAGTGATGCCTGAGCCTCATCCAGGTCGAAGTCGTAGGCTAAGGTGCCAACGACATTACCCTCGGGATCCAATAGGTAGGTAGAAGCGGTATGGCTGATGGTGTAGTCACCATTGTCAGTCTCTACTCGCTCGTAGTGCACGCGATAGGTTTCGGCTATGGCATCAATTTGCGCTTCATTTCCTGATAAGCCGTGAATGCGGCTATCGAAGACAGATAGGTAGCGAGAGAGCTGATCAGGGCCATCCCGCTGCCAATCCAGGGAAACAAAGAGGTAGTTGAACTGGTCTGCCTGATTGCCCAGTTGCTTAATCAGCCGCGACAGATTGAAAAGTGTCGAAGGGCAGATATCCGGGCAATACGTGAAACCAAAAAACATGATGGTGGGCTTGCCTAAAAAGTCATCCTGGCTAACCAGCGAACCATCTGAGTCAACTAATTGAAACTGGCCACCTATGTCGGTACTTCCTGGGCCAGCGCTTTCCGGGCTCGTGGCTTGTTTGCCAAACACGACCAGGAACAGCGCTAACGTAAGTACGAGCACTAACGTACCGATGGAAAGCAGGGCAAAATCGCGACGCTGCATGTCTAGTACACAGTGCTGTTAGTGCGCCATTTGCCCATGCTCTTCATGGTGATCACCGTGGTTCTCAGCGTGATGATCGGCATGAGCGTCTTGGCCTTCAGGCGAGGCACCGACCGGCACCACCTGGAGTTCCGTCTCAATACTCTCCGCATGTTGGAACTCAAGCGTTAAGGGAATCGGCTGGTCCTCTTCAATCGGGGAGGGTAGCGCCATAAACATCAAGTGCAGACCACCGGGAGCCAGAGTGACCGTTTCACCGGCGGGAATCTCAATCCCACCGGGGAGATGCTGCATACGCATTACATCACCAACCATCTCCATGGTGTGGATCTCGACCTGGTCGGTAATCGCTGCGGAGGCACCCACTAAACGATCATCAACAGAGCCGTGGTTGGTAATAGTTAAAAAACCGCCCCCGGCAGCGGCGCCCGGCGGTGTTGCACGCGCCCAGGGTTGAGTAACATCAAGATGAGAACTCTCTGCAGAAGTCGGCTCATCGTGGGAGCCGCCGTGATGAGCAAAAAGAGAGGTACTGACTAATAGCAGCGAGGATAACAATACAGTGCGAATCATAAACATAGGGAACTCCATAAATAACGTGTAGACACTTAGCTCAACCCATTAAACGTAATGAGTAGAATGATGGCTAAATCGTCGTGGCTAAATCATTAAATCGTTAAAGCGTTTTAATCACGTATTTACAGGAGAGGAGGGGCACGCGCATAAGAGAGTACAAACAAGCCGGTGGCTTGTTGTAAAGGTTCGGCGTAACGCGGTCGAACGGGGTCACCTGCCGCGGCCATCACCCCAAGAGGGGCACTCGAAAGTGCCGTACCAAGCGCACAGGCAGATTTGCATAGCAGATTGCTGAGTTCACTGGAACTCTTAGCGTCTGATTCGCCCTGCTGGTTGGCAACAACACCATGCGGATCACACAGTACAAATAGCGGTGACGTACTACCGTCGCCAAGTACCGCCGCCTGTGCGTAAGACCCAAGGAGGACATGCAGCATAAGGACATACGAGACAAGGATAGCCACAATGCCACCCTTGTATCGGTCACTTAAAAAGCGCTGCATGTTGGTCATGTTTAATAACTACCCTTGCCTTCGTTTTATTCTTAATGTGATGGCTGGATAACAATATAACTGAACTATCACTTAAATACTAAAGGCAGTCTCACAGTAGATCATTGGCCAGATAGCTCGCTACCCTTCGCGCACTTGACGGTTTTACAAACGCCCTCTATACCATTTGATATACTGATGAAATATCAAATGAGAAACCACCATGGATATTCACTTCACGCAATATCAGCCGTCGAAAGCGCTGGCATCCGGATTCTGGCAACAGATCGGCCTGCCTGCACGTGGCCGCAAGCTACATGAATTATTGCATGAAGGCGTGGAGTATCGTGTCTACCCCCAGCTTGCCAAAGTGTCAGGTATCGAGCAGAAAGCCTTGGCGGGCTATGTGGATATTCCCTCAGCCACGCTGAGCCGTCGCGCCAAATCGGGCCGCTTTAAGATGGCGGAGAGCGACCGGTTGTATCGCTTTGCTGAGCTCTTTAAAGCGGCGCTGGATCTGTTCGAGGGTGACTATGAGGGCGCCCGCGCCTGGCTGCTCAAACCCAATATCGGGCTGGGTGGGCGCAGGCCCGTCGAGATGAGCGCTACGTCTGCGGAATATCAAACGGTGTTGAATCTGATCGGTCGGCTAGAGCACGGAGTCTCTGCATGACCGAGATCACTGCCTTTCGGCTGATTAAGCGCAAGTTTCAGGAGACGGCGTTTGATGGCGAGGGAGCACGGCTTTATGGCGGTCGCTGGAATAGCCCCGGGAATGCCTGTGTGTATGTGGCAAGCTCAGAGTCGTTGGCGCTGCTGGAAATCATGGTGCATCTGGAAAGTTATCGGCTACTCAACGCCTATGCGCTGCTGCGCCTGACGCTGCCCACGCAGAGCATCTTGAGTGTGGGTGCCGAAGACTTACCAAACAATTGGCAGGAAGCGCCAGCACCTGCGGAAACCGCCGACCTGGGCGATGGCTGGCTAGCCTCCGGTCAGAGCTTGGCGCTGGCCCTGCCCAGCGTGGTGGTGCCGAGAGAGCTTAATTACATGCTCAACCCGGCCCACCCCTTATTCGAGCAAGCGATTGCCAACGCTGAGGAACTGCCGTTCCAACCCGATCCACGGCTGTAAACCAGGTGTGGATAACTCAAACCGTCAGATGCTGCTTGATCAGCTCATTGGAGAGCTCGCTGATCTCGCCTTTGGCCACCGGGCGGCCACGATCCATAATCACAAAGCGGTCGGCGTATTTACGGGCGAAGGGCAGTTTTTGCTCTACCAGTAGCACCGTGAGGCCATCCTCTTTGATCAGTTGGCGAATCACCTGGCCAATTTGCGCCACGATATTGGGCTGAATGCCCTCCCCCGGCTCGTCGAGAATCAGTAGCTTCGGCTCGATCACTAGCGCACGACCAATCGCCAGCTGCTGCTGTTGCCCGCCGGAGAGGTCGCCGCCGCGGCGGTGCTTCATCTCTTTAAGTACCGGGAACAGCTCATAGACCCGCTTGGGGATTTTTTTCAGCCCGTCGCTACGCGCAGCTAGGCCGGTGCGTAGGTTCTCTTCTACCGTCAGCAGTGGAAATATCTGCCGCCCTTGGGGCACATAGCCAATACCCAACCGCGAGCGTGCCTCGACGGATTTTTTAGTCAGCTCTACCGCGCTTTGGTCGCCACCGGTATAGCGCAGTTGCCCGCTGGCGACGTTAACTTCGCCCATTACGGCTTTTAATAGCGTGGTTTTACCTACGCCATTACGGCCCATTACACAGGTACACTGGCCTGCGGGCACGTCAAGATCGAGATCCCACAAGGTGTGGCTTTCGCCATAAAACTGGTTAAGTTTTTCAATGGCTAGCATTAGGCAGCCTCCTCGTCATCCGCACCAAGGTAGACCTCGACCACTTTCGGGTCGCTGGAGACCTGATCCATGGTGCCCTCTGCCAATACGCTGCCCTGGTGTAGCACAGTCACTTGACGAGCGATCGAGCGTACGAAGCCCATATCGTGCTCTACCACCACCACGGACTGCTTACCGGCAAGCCCTGTCAGCAGCTCGGCGGTGCGCTCCATCTCCTGCTCGGTCATGCCCGCTACCGGCTCATCTACCAGCAGCAAGCGTGGGCGCTGCATTAACAGCATGCCGATCTCTAACCACTGCTTTTGGCCGTGGGAAAGTATCCCTGCTGGCTGGTGGCGCAGTGCCACTAAGCCGGTGGTTTCCAGTACTTCATCAATACGGTCTTTGATTTCACCGGTCATACGGGCGGTGAGCGTGGGGAAAATCCGCTTGTCCGCCGCCATGGCCAGCTCCAGGTTTTCAAATACCGTCAGCGCTTCAAACACCGTGGGCTTTTGAAACTTACGGCCAATCCCCAGGCTGGCGATTTCCGGCTCATTCATATTGAGCAGGTTATGGCGGCTACCAAACCAGACGCTGCCGCTGTTGGGGCGGGTTTTACCGGTGATGATATCCATCATGGTGGTTTTACCGGCCCCGTTAGGGCCGATAATGCAGCGCAGTTCACCGTCGTCGATGGTCAAGTTAAGGTTGTTAATGGCCTTAAAGCCATCAAAACTTACGGTGACATCCTCAAGGTACAGAATGGGGCCATGGCGAACATCGACCGGCGAATCCTGCGGCACCATAAAGTCAAACACCCGGTCACGCTGGGTCAGCGATTGCAGCAAGCTCATGCTGAGGCCTCCTTGGGCGTGGTGGGTTTGGCTGTATGTTCTTCGCGCTTACGCCGCTTGATATGCAGAAACAGCCCCGCCACTCCTTTGGGTAGAAATACCGTCACCAGTACAAACATCGCGCCCAGAGCAAATAGCCAAGCGTCCGGCATTACGCCGGTAAATACCGTTTTGGCGTAGTTAACCAAAATCGCCCCAATCACCGCGCCGTATAGCGTAGCGCGGCCTCCCAGGGCTACCCAAAGCACAATCTCGATAGAGAAAATCGGCGAGAATTCGCTGGGGTTAATAATGCCTACCTGGGGAACATAGAGCGCCCCCGCCAGGCCCGCCAGCATGGCCGACACTACAAATACAAACAGCTGAAAGCGTTCGACGCGATAGCCAAGAAAGCGTGTGCGCGCTTCGGCGTCACGGGTGGCAATGCTGACCCGGCCCAGCTTGCTGGTGACAATCGCACGGCAAAGAATGTAGCCCAGCCCCAGTGCTACCCCTGTCGCGAGGAACAGTCCTAGCCGGGTGTCGTTGCTGCGCAGATTGTAGCCAAGCAGCTCGCGGAAGTCGGTTAAGCCGTTATTACCACCAAAGCCCATCTCGTTACGGAAAAACGCCAGCATCAATGCAAACGTCAGCGCCTGGGTAATAATCGAGAGATAGACCCCGGTTACCCGCGAACGAAAGGCGAGAAAACCAAAGATCAGCGCCAGCAGCCCCGGTGCGATCAGCACCATGGCGAAGGCGAACCAGGCCATATCAAAGCCGAGCCAGTACCAGGGCAGGCTGTCCCAGTTTAAAAACACCATAAAGTCCGGCAGTACGGGGTGGCCGTAGGTACCGCGCTCACCAATTTGGCGCATTAAGTACATGCCCATGGCGTAACCACCAATGGCGAAAAAAGCCCCGTGCCCCAAACTCAAAATACCCAGATAGCCCCAGACTAAGTCCACCGCCACGGCTAGCAGCGCGTAGCTTAGGTACTTACCGAACAGGTTAACGGTGTAGGCACCCACGTGCAGTGGATTGTCCGGCGGTACTGCTACGTGCAGGATCGTGACTAGCGCCAGCGCAGCCAGCAGTACGCCAAGAAATATTTGCGTAGAGCGTTCGCTGAATGGGCGTGTTAGCCAAAAATTGGTCGATGATTCGGTCGTTAATGACATCGCTTAGCCCTCCGCAGCCCGGCCCTTCTGCGGGAAGAGTCCACGCGGGCGTTTTTGAATGAATAGGATGATAAATACCAGCACGATAATCTTGGCCAGTACTGCACCCGCCCAAGGTTCCAGCACTTGGTTGATTACACCTAATGACAGACCAGCGACCAACGTACCCCACAGGTTGCCTACGCCGCCGAACACCACCACCATGAAAGAGTCGATGATGTAGTTCTGGCCCAGGTTGGGGCCGACGTTGGTGAGCTGAGAAAGCGCGACACCGGCAAGTCCTGCCACACCAGAACCCAGCGCAAAGGTCATGATATCGACGCGAGTGGCACGAATGCCCATGGAGCGCGCCATGGCGCGGTTCTGGGTTACGGCACGCACCTCAAGCCCTAGCCGGGTGCGGCGCATAATCAGCATCAGACTGGCAAACACCACCAGCGCGAAGCCAAGCACATACATACGGTTAAGGGTTAGCGACAGTGCGTCGTTAATCACTAGCGAGCCGCTCATCCACTCAGGGGTAATAACGGTGCGGTTAAGCGGCGAAATGCCGGTGCGCACCAGTTGCTGCAGAATCAGGCTGATACCAAAGGTGGCCAGCAGGGTTTCCAGCGGGCGGCCTTTCAGAAACTGAATCACGCTGCGCTCAATGGCAATGCCCGCCAGCGCGGCCACCATAAAGCCTGCAGGTATCGAGAGAATCAATGCCAAACCGGGCTGTCCCGGCAGCAGTTGTTGCATCGCCCAGGTGGTGTAAGCCCCTAGCATGATCAATTCGCCGTGGGCCATATTGATAACACCCATTACCCCAAACGTGATCGCCAAGCCAATCGCCGCGAGTACCAATACCGACCCTAGGCTCAAGCCGAAATAGAGGGTTTCCAAGCCGCGGTTTATTTTTAGGTTCTGCTCAACGCTAATCAGCGCGGCGGTGGCGGCATCAGCAATAATCGGGTCATCGCCGTTGGCTGCCCGGCTAAGCGCCACTCGTGCACGAGGGTGCAGGCTACCCTGCAGCGCCTCAACGCCTTCAAGTTCGCCGTTTTCGACTTGATAAATGGCTAGCGCCTGGGCAAGCCGACGCTGGACCTGAGCATCCTCTTCCTCCGCAATAAGCTCACTAAGCGGCTCGGCCAGCTCTTCGTCCACTTCACCTAATAGCCGAGTCGCCGAGGTACGGCGACGCTCAACGTCTGGCGAGTACAGATCCACCACGGCAATCGCGCTACGCAGCTGATTGCGCAGCGCGTTATTGATACCGATACGATCTAAATCACGGCGCGACATCTCACCCAGCGGTTCGCCGGTTAAGGCATCGGCGACCGGCCAGTCGCGACCGCTGTTATCGAGCACCACCACGAAGCGGCCATCGTCAGCGCGCTGTAAGCGGCCATCTAACAACTCCTGCAACCATTCGCGGGCGCGCTCATCGTCGCTTTGCAAAATAGCGATAATGGCCTCGCCCTTGGCGGGGTAAGAGTCAACGTCCAGCGCTTCTAACAGCTCAAGCGCAGCGGCGTCATCGGTAGGTTCAGTAGCGGAGCTCGTTTGTGCCTGGGCTGTTAGCGTAGTACTCAACAACAGGAGACACAGCAGCCCCAAGGAAAGGAAACGCCTCATGGGGTTGTTCCTTTAGTTATCTAAATGGGGGAGGTAGCGTGCTCCCTCGCCACCGAGCGTCATGCCCGATGGCGAGGGTTAAAGCATGGACTTAGCGCAAGTAGTTACCTAATAGACGTAATTACTCAGCCAGTGCCGCTTCGGCTTCTTCTGCTGCGGTGCTGCCACCACACGAGCCGTTAACGACGTTAAAGTTGCCGCACTCCATCGGCTTGCGCCAATCGGCAATCAGGTCACGTGAACCCGGCAGGTAGTCAGACCATGCATCGCCCGCCACGGTAGAAGGCGTCTGCCAGACGATATCGAACTGACCATTATCTTGCACTTCACCAATTAGCACCGGCTTGGTGATGTGGTGGTTCGGCATCATCGCCGCGTAGCCGCCGGTTAGGTTAGGCACGGTGACACCAATAATGGCGTCTTTCACCGCGTCTACATCCGTGGTACCCGCTTTGCGAACCGCTTCCGCCCACATATTGAAACCAATGTAGTGCGCTTCCATTGGGTCATTGGTCACGGCATCTTCGTCGCCGGTGTAGTCGATCCAGGCGTCGATGAAGTCGTAGTTTTCGTCTGTGTCGACGCTCATAAAGTAGTTCCAGGCGGCCAAGTGGCCGACCAGCGGGCCGGTATCAATACCGGTCAGTTCCTGCTCGCCTACGGAGAAAGCAATAACCGGGATATCCGCAGCATCGACACCTTGGTTAGAAAGCTCGGTGTAGAACGGCACGTTGGCGTCGCCATTAACCGTTGAAATCACGGCGGTCGGTTTACCTTCCTCACCAAAGCGACGGATTTCAGACACAATGTTCTGCCAATCCGAGTGACCGAACGGCGTGTAGTTGACCATGATGTCTTCTTCCGCGATGCCGTGCTCATCTTTGAGGAAGGCTTCTAGGATACGATTGGTCGTGCGCGGATAGACGTAGTCGGTACCCACTAAGGCGAAGCGTTCGATACCCACTTCATTGATCAAATACTCAACCGCAGGAATCGCCTGCTGGTTGGGCGCCGCACCGGTATAGAAAACGTTTTCAGATGACTCTTCGCCTTCGTACTGAACTGGGTAGAACAGTAAGCCGTTAAGCTCTTCAAAGACCGGAAGTACCGCCTTACGGGAAACGGATGTCCAGTTACCAAACACAACATCAACTTCGTGCTGAGCTAGCAGCTCACGAGCGCGCTCTGCAAATAGCGGCCAGTTAGACGCGGGGTCAACAACAACAGCTTCAAGCTGGCGACCCAGCAAGCCGCCCGCTTCATTCTGCTGCTCAATCAACATCTCGACGGTGTCTTTTAGCACCGTCTCACTAATTGCCATGGTGCCTGAAAGCGAATGCAGGATACCGACTTTAATCGGGTCATCGTCTTGGGCGATCGCCTGAGCGCTGGCTCCCATGACAGCGGCGGCAATTAAAGCGGTAGCAAAACGGCTGCTTAAACGAGAGTGTGTCTTGCGTTGCAATGTGGTCACTTGAACCTCCTTGCACCCCTTATCGTTGGGGCTTGTTGATGGGCTTCGCATAACGGGATGTTGTGTTGTTACACCCTTTAATACGTGCACTAGCCCTTAGTAATTGCAAGGGGCGCGCCAAACTGACACAAAGCCAATTTATACAAGTACAAACAGCATGTTAAAAACTTCAGTAAAGAATCAATTATTATCAAACGCACCAAAATAGCGCACTACCATCTATCAGACGCACCCTGTCAATGCACCAATAAAATACATTGCACCAATTAGGTGTCTGAGGGTTATAGATACACAAGGATTACCAACCCGCTACACAGAACATACAAAAACGCCCTGAGGAAAGACCCCCAAGGCGTTCAGTCAGAGATGCAACGTGGCGCGAAACGTCGCTTTATTTAGCAGTGGTCGCGTCAGCCTTCTTACGGCGCTTTTTAAACAGCGGTAGCGTCAGCGAGAGGAGCGCAACCAATAACAAGGCTAATGAGATGGGCTTATCGATAAAGATAGACCAGTCTCCACCAGAGATTTGCAGCGCACGGCGCATGGACTCTTCCATGATATTACCCAGGATCAAGGCCAGGATCAGCGGTGCTGCCGGGAAACCAAACAGACGCATACCCAGGCCAATCAAACCAAAACCGAGCAGCAACAGCAGGTCAAACACACTAAAGCTCATGCCGTAAACACCGATCATGCAGAAGATCAAAATCAACGACAGCAGCAGCGGCCGGGGAAGATCAAGAATCTTCGCAATCAGCGGAATTAGCGGCAGGTTAAGTACCAGCAGGAAAATATTACCGATATACATACTGGCAATAACGCCCCAGAACACGTCTGGACGCTGCTCTAACATCATGGGCCCTGGCGTCACACCCATCACCAATAGTGCGCCCAGCAGAACGGCAGTGGTACCCGACCCCGGCACACCCAGCGTTAATAAGGGTACGAAAGAGCCAGTACAGGCGGCGTTATTAGCTGCTTCTGGTGCGGCAACACCTTTAATGTTGCCTTTACCGAAGGTATCGCCATCTTTGGCAATCCGTTTCTCCATGCTGTAGCCCAGAAACGAACCGATGGTTGCGCCTGCGCCAGGCAGTACGCCAGTAAAGAAGCCAAGCACAGAGCTGCGGCTGATAGGGCCCGCTATCTGTTTAACTTCACTACGCGACAGTTTGAGCGAGCCGATCACGTTACGCGGCACTTCTTTACCGCCACCACCACGTAGCAACATGTAAAACACTTCCGCTAACGCGAAGATACCCAAGGCGACGACCAGGAAGTCGATCCCATCGAGCAGATGGGCAGAGCCAAAGGTGAAGCGCTCGGTACCGGTCTGCATATCGATCCCCACGATAGAAATAATCACCCCGACAACGGCAGCAATCAGTCCTTTCACCAAGGATTTATCGGATAGTGATACCACTGCTGTTAGACCCAAGACCATCAGCGCAAAATATTCTGCGGGGCCAAAGCTGACGGCTACTTTAGAGAGCAGCGGCGCCACCAGCATTAAGAACACAATAGAAACCGTGCCGCCAATAAACGAGGAGTACGCGGCAATCGCCAGCGCTTTACCCGCTAGCCCCTGCTTGGCCATCGGGTAGCCGTCAAAGGAGGTGGCTACGGTACCCGCCACGCCAGGGGCGTTAAGCAGAATAGAGGAGGTGGAACCACCAAAAATGGCGCCATAGTAAACCCCTGCCATCAAAATCAAGCCCGAAGAGGGCTCCATGGCAAAGGTGATAGGAATCATCAGGGCAAGGGCACTGATCGGGCCTAGACCCGGCAACATGCCGATAATGGTGCCAGCGAAAACACCAGCAAAGACGTAGGCGATGTTGATTGGCTCAAGCGCGATGCCAAAGCCGTACATTAAATTATTCAAGGCATCCATGGGATTTACTCTTTCAAATGGCCTGCTTAAACGGCTTGGTTAGAAAGGCAACACGCCCGAAGGCAAGTAGACATCCATCACGCGGGTCATGGTGAGGTAAAGCGCCAGCACGACACCCAAGGAGGTGGCGAGGTTGACCGGGTGGCGGCGATAGCCGTAATAGGCCGTCAAACCAACGCAGAGCAGCGTAGACGCAAGCACAAAACCGAGTGGCACCAATAGCAGCGCATAAGCGGCAATCGAGATGGAGGTCACGATCACACGTGCCCAGGGCGTGAATAGCAGCGGGCCTTGGGTCGCCTCATGATCAATCTCATCCGCACCGGCAATCGGCGTGGGCTTTTCAAAAAACAGAAACACGGCAAGTATCAGTAATGAAAAGCCCAATACCTTCGGAAACAGGTCAGAGTCGACCGGCCGTGGCAACGGGAAGGTAGGAATTTGCCATGCCATCGCGAGGTACGCGGCAGCTAATAGCCCCAATATCAGCGCCAACCACTGATTGGTATTTAATCGAGTCATAGGAATCTCTCCGGAGGAGCAAACTCGCCTCCAGCATTGACAGACAAGAGGCCCCCAGCTGCGTTATGCAGCCGGGGTAGCACGAGAACACAAGGGAGGTTATTAGCGAAGCAGGCCAAGCTCGCTCAGCACATCGCTGAACTGCTCTTGCTGTCCATCCAGAAACGCACCGAACTCTTCGCTGTTCTGGTAAGCATTGATCCAACCTAGCTGCTCACTCGCATCACGCCATGCGTCGGTTTCGAGCATTTCAGCGAACAGATCTTCGTAGTAGGCCACCGCCTCTGCGGGCATATCAGGAGTGCCCATAACACCACGCCAGATATCAAAGGTGTAATCGATATCTTGCTCTTGGTAAGTCGGCACATCGGATAAGCCACCACCAATACGTTCCGGTGCTGATACGCCAAGCGCACGAATCTGGCTGCCTTCACCTAGTTGACCAACCGCTTCACCTGCGCCAGTGACCACCGCTTCAATATGGCCACCCATCAGGTTGGTCATCGCGTCGCCGCCACCAGAGAAAGGAATGTAGTTAACGCTAGACGCGTCTAAACCAGCCGCTGAGGCTAGGCCCGCAACCGAGATGTGATCCATAGAGCCAGGCGCACTACCGCCACCAACGCTCAAGTTAGGGTTTGCTTCCAGCGCCGCCATCAGGTCATTGATGGTCTCGTACTCGGAATCTGCTGGCACCAGAATAATCGAGTAGTCGGTGATCAAGCGTGCAACCGGTGTAAAGTCGGTATGGTCGTAACGCGAAGCACCTGCTAGTGGCACCAGAATAAGCGGCGGGCTTGTCGCAAACAGTTTATGCGGGTTGCCGCTATCGCGGGCAATTTGAGCCCATGCAACCGCACCGCCGCCGCCTGGTACGTTAATTGCGGCGAAGTTTTCGTCGGCCAGACCTTCCTGCTGAATCACACGAGACACCGTACGTACCAGCGTATCCCAACCACCGCCCGGATTAGCCGGGGCAACGAATTCGATAGAGCGCGTTGGGGTCCACTCTTGCGCCTGCGCAGCGGTCGAGAGAGCAGCAAAGGTGGCTAGGGGTAAAGCAAATACAGATAAACGCTTGAGGGTAAGCGACGTCATGATGGCGTTCTCCACTTATCAATGTTGTTGTGTGGGTGTTGTCTTATTTTGTGACTATATTGTGTGCCTCTACGCCGCGAACGTTAGAAGAACGCCCCCCTAACAGACAAGTTTCTGAGCATAAAAGACAAAAAGTTCTTTATGAGCATTTTGTTCATTTTGTTCACACTGGTGGGTATACCTAGCTACTTATAAGGTTTCAAGCCATGCATGCGCCCCACCCAACAGCCGGTAGCGCCGCTCTGGACGCCCCACATCGCCATAACCAAGCTCGGCACTGACAGACTGCTCCGCGACTAAAAACTCCAAGTAGCGCCGTGCGGTTGATCGGCTGGCTCCCATGGTGCGTGCCATTTGCATGGCGGTTAACGCATCAGGTGCCTCGTCCAACGCTTCTATCACCCGCCGTAACGTGAGCCGATCAATCCCTTTCGGTAGTACATTGGTTTTCTGACGAAGTGCTTCGCCGGGGTGCAAGCGCGCCAATACATGATCGAGTTCATCCTGATTCATCTCATCACGGTTCGCTAATGCTTCACGTTCCCGCTGAAAACGTGTCAGCATCTGGGTCATTCGGGCGGCTTCTATCGGTTTGATCAGATAGTCGAATACGCCGCAACGCAGCGCTTCGCTAATGGTATCGACTTCGCGCGCCGCCGTGACCATCACGATATCGACATGAACATAGTCGCGCCGGATCGCCCAAAGAAGCTCTAGCCCCTCTACATCGGGTAAATAAGCGTCTAGTAAAACCAGCTGGATACTGGGGCCATGCTCCGCCATGATCGCTTTAGCTTCGCTACCGTTACGCGCCATACCGACGACATAAAAGCCTTCGCTCTGTTCAATAAAAGCGCGGTGAATATCAGCAATGCGAAAGTCGTCTTCGACGACCAAAATACCGTACTGCCCCTCAGACATTCGTTTCCCCTAGCGGTGGCTCGTCATTGTTATCGTCATGAAGGTCATGTTCTGGAATTTAGCCAATTGAATATTTTAAGGTTCAGCGCAGAAGGATTTTACACCGCCTCAGCGCAAAGTGAGCGGTCAAGCACCGCAATAAAACAGGCGCCTTCAAGTTCGCTCTCTTCCAGCGTTACAGCGCCGCCATTCTGACGGCATAGCCGTGCCACTAGCGCCAAACCGATCCCCTGATGTTTGCCTGTTTTAGTGGAAAACCCTTCTTGGAAAATTGATTCGGCGTGCTCGGCGGGCACGCCTGGGCCATTATCCTCTACCTCAATCAGCAACTGCTCGCCTAAGTCGGTGAAAAACAAGCGTACTTTGGGCGTAGGGCTAGGCCCATGCAACGCTGCATAGCAGGAGTTATCCAGCAAGTTACCGACCACGCTCATCATTACCTCCTGCCCGGTGGGCGTCAGCGGGCAGGAGAGCGTGCTATGTTCATCTATCTCCAGCACCACGCCCAGCTCACGCGCGCGTGTTAGTTTACCCATCAAGGTGCCGCTGAGCACGGCATCGGCGACATTGCGAATTAAGAAGCTCATCTGGGCTTGGGCGCGTTCGGTCTCCTGATGGATCAACGCTAGCGCTTCATCAATGCGCTGTAACTGCAGCAAACCTGAGATGGTGTAGAGCTTGTTGGAAAACTCGTGGGCCTGGGCGCGCAACATATCAACATCACGACTGGCTTGGGTGAGTGCATGGGATAAATCGACAATTTCACGCCGACTTCGAAACGTCGCCACCGCCCCCTCAATCTCGCCTTCATGAACAATCGGTACGCGGTTAACCACCACTGGATGATCCCCCAGCCACATTTCCTGATCAAACTCCTGCTCACCGCGCTTAAGTACTTCCAATAGCCGTGAGTTGGGAACGATGTCGCGAATCGGCTGGCCGAGCAGTACTTTCTCATTGGTTAAATTGAGAAAACGCCGCGCCTGCTGATTAACCAACGTAATGTGACCCTCTCGGTTAACCGCCAAAATACCTTCGTGGATTGACTGCAAAATGGCCTCTTTTTCCATTGCCAGCCGTGCAATTTCGTAAGGCTCCAAGCCTAAGATAACCTTTTTAAGATGCTGCGATAGCCAGTATGCGCCCGCAAAACCCAAGGTGATCATCAGTGCGACCAGCGCCCAACCAAAGCTGGTATAGCGGCCGACATCCATGGCAACGCGATCCATCATAAAGCCAACGGAAACAATGCCGATGATGCTGCCTTCCTCATCCCATATAGGCGTTTTGCCGCGCATGGCGGTGCCCAACGAGCCGGTCGCTTCCGACACATAGGACTGTCCATAAATTAGCGCTTGATCATTATCGCCCCCTACCATCGGCTCTCCAATCCGATCAGGTACGGGATGTGAGTAGCGAACGCTTTGTGCATTGCCCACCACCACATAGCGGGCACCTGTTTCATGACGCACCTGTTCCGCGAACGGCTGAATAATGAAGGAGGGGTTAGGAATGGCAAAGGCATTGATAATTTGTGGCATCGCCGCTACGGTTTTAGCCACTGCCAGCGCCCGCTCCCCCATCTGATGGCTAATAATTTCCGCCTTGCGATGA
The DNA here is from genome assembly GCF_050269715.1 of Halomonas sp. NPDC076908. Classification (NCBI taxonomy): domain Bacteria; kingdom Pseudomonadati; phylum Pseudomonadota; class Gammaproteobacteria; order Oceanospirillales; family Halomonadaceae; genus Halomonas; species Halomonas sp. NPDC076908. The sequence continues at coordinate 59,249 of NZ_JBNNIW010000004.1, forward strand.
TTGAGATAGGTGCCTTGTGCCAGTAGCATGCCTGCCAGCAGCAGCCCGACCAGCAGCATGACCTGCAAGCGAAAGCTGCGCTTATACCAGCTGCGCCTGGCGCGAGTTCGGCGCCAACGCTGCAGATCAGCAAGGGTTCTAGGGCGAGGAGAGGTCATAAACAGGCTCGTCAGCGTAATGACTCATTATGGCACGCGTCAGCAAGCCACGTTAATTGTCACCGTTCTATGCCCTCGTTCGCTGATATAATGTCGTCATGCCTAATTCAAGGAGGGATGTTGTGGCAATTGCTCGATGGATTCTCGTACTGGCCTGCTGGCCACTGTGGTTAACAACGGCGTATGCCAACCCCTTTTACGCCCCACCACCGCCCCAGGAGGATGCGCCTATTTTTAGCGGTGACGCTGAGCTCGGTTTTAATCAACTGTCCGGCAACACCGACAGCCGCACTTTAATCGGTAAAACACTATTGACCTGGCTGAAGGGGAATTTCACCCACTCATTGCGGGGTGAGGTACGCAACGTAAGCAGAGATGGTGAAACCAGCGCCGAGCAGTACCTGCTCACAGGGCGAGAACGCTATGAGCTTGAGGGTCCACACTACTTATTTGGTTTTGCCCGCTGGGAGAAAGATCGCTTTGCGGGTTATGACCAACAGCTTTCCGCTATTGGCGGCTATGGGCGTCAAATCCTTGACGGCGAACGACATTATCTGTCGCTTGAGGCCGGGCCGGGTTATCGCCATGACCGGCTACGGGATGACGCCAATGAACGCCTCGCCGTCGCCTATTCAGCGCTCGATTATCGCTGGGAGTTTTCGCAACATTCTGATTTCAAGCAAGAGATGTCACTTGAATATACCGACCAGAACACCACATCTCGCTCACTGACAGCACTAACCACGCGCTTAAACTCTCGGCTCTCGTTGCGCCTCTCCCATGAGATCAAGCGCAACTCCGAACCACCCGAAGAGGCCAGCGAACGTACCGATCATACTACCAGCGCCTCACTGCTCTATCGTTGGTAAGGCGGGCTTAGCACACATTAGCATTTAGCGATTTTGACCACGGTGCGCCCACCCCGTCATACGCTTTTCTAGCAATGCAAACAGCTCATACATCACCATGGCCATGGCGCTGATCACTAGCAGGCCAGCAAAAACCAAGCCCATACGCATTTGCGAGCCAGCGCTCATCATTAAGTAGCCAATACCCTGATTGGAAGCAACGGTTTCTGACACCACCGTACCGACAAACGCCAGGGTAATGGCGACTTTCAGCGAAGCGAAGAAGTACGGCAGCGAGCGGGGCAACCCGACTTTTAGCAGCACGTCCATGCGTCGCGCGCCCAGCACCCGCAGCACATCTTCCATCTCTGGCTCCAAGGTTGCTAAGCCAGTGGCCACATTGACCACGATGGGGAAGAAACAGATCAGAAACGCGGTAAGAATTGCAGGAACTGAACCAATCCCGAACCAGACCACCAAAATGGGTACAAACGCCACTTTGGGAATAGCGTTAAAGCCCACTAACAGCGGGTAGCAGGCGTTATACAGAAAGCGCGACGAGCCGATAATAAAGCCCAACACCAGCCCGACAGCGACACCCAGGCCAAAGCCGATCAAGGTGGTCCAGAACGTTTGCCAGGAGTGCATGGCAATCGGCCCAGAGTAGGTAACTAGCGCTTGGGCGGTCTCTAAGGCGCTGGGGAAGATAAAGCTGGGCACGTCGAACACCCGCACCGTTACTTCCCAGATAATAACCAGTGCCACCACCGCAATCCACGGCGCTAGCCGTTCAATTAACAGGTTATTCTGTGCCATAAATATGCCTTTTATTGATACTGATATTAAGTCGGTTATTTATCACTAAGTGTGAAAACATCTTCGCTAGGAAGATAACTAAACCTTTAAGAGGGAGCTTCAGCTCGCGAATATTTGAGCTCCTAGCCAGCTTAGTCTAAGGGGAGCCTGCGGCACCCTTCGCCCGCTGAAGCGGCCTCCCACAACAGATAGTTGGCTTCTAGGCTTAACCTAGTAAGACTCAGAATAGCTAATCAAAATTAATACGACGCAAAATGTTCAATAACCATAAAGTACTGCCATTAAGTGCTGCGCACTTCGCCAATTTGTGCGCGTAGTTCCTGCACCAGATCAATAAAGGGTTTTTGGTAGGTAGTTTCCAGCGCGCGAGGTCTCGGCAAATCAATTTCGCGCCGTTCAATCACCCGGCCTGGACGGCGGCTCATGATATAGACGGTGTCGGCCAGAAACGCTGCTTCGCGCAGGTCATGGGTCACTAATACCACGGTAAAGCGCTGTTCCTCCCATAGGTCACGCAGCACACACCACAACTCTTCGCGGGTAAAGGCATCTAGCGCACCGAAGGGTTCATCCAGCATTAACAGCCGAGGTTGATGAATCAACGCACGGCAGATTGAGGCGCGCTGCTGCATGCCGCCGGAAAGCTGCCAGGGGTACTGGTCTTCATAACCCTCCAGCCCCACGGTCTTGAGTAGCTTGCGCGCCCAGCCGACAAACTCTTCGCGCCGTTTACGAAACTGGTGACGATAGGGTTTCACAATTTCCAGCGGCAGCAGCACGTTATCCAGCGTGGTGCGCCACGGCAGCAGGTTGGCATTTTGAAACGCCATGCCCGAGATCTTTAGCGGCCCGGTCACCGGCTGACCATCGACCTTTATCGCCCCCGTCGAAGGCGCGTGCAACCCGGTACACAGCTTCATAAATGTCGACTTACCGCACCCTGAAGGCCCCACGAAGGCGACAAACTCGCCTTCGTGGATATCCAGATTGATATCTTCGATGGCGTTACCTGATTCATCGTAGGCCAGGCTTACGTCGTCAAAGGTCACAAACGCTGCCGACATACTTATTCGCCCTCTGCCGTAAACAGCATGCGCTCTTCAGTAGGCGGTAAATAGCGTGAGCTGAACACTTGGTCTGGAGAGGGGACAGATGGCAAGTCATAGGCGTCGGCGACCAATTGAATCGCTTCAATCAAACGTTCTTCATCGACGCCGCCCACGCCATGTTCACGTGCATCCGGCGTATCAACAACGCTTTCAAGAGCGAGCTTTAAGCGGCGCGTCTCCATTTCTACGTTAATCAAGCCATCACGATTTTTAACGTACTCAATGGCAGCGTCAGGATCGGCAATGGTCTCACCGAGTGCGCGGTTGAAGGCACGCAAAAAGCCTTGTACTGCTTCGGGGTTCTCTTCCGCGAAGGATTCGCTGGCGATGATTGCGTTTCCGTAAAGTGGCACGCCGTAATCCGGGAACGGCATAATGGTGAGGTCATCTTCACTCATGCCACGCTCTTCAAGGTTGAGCAAACTAGTGAAGTAGAAGCCGGTAATCGCATCCACATCGCCACGGGTAAGCAGCGTCTCACGCAGAGCAGGATCAACGTTTTGCCACGCCACCGCATCGGCTGCGAGATCATTGGCAGCAGCAAACACGCCCCAGGCGCGGTAACCGGTATCAAAGGCCGGGGCGGCGATGGTTTTACCGGCTAAATCCGCAGGACTTTCAATACCGTTCTCTTTACGGGCAAACACCGCGGCAGGTGTTCCGTCGTAAACGATATAGACACCTTGAATGCCAGGGCCATCGGGGTTTTCAGCAAGAAACTCAATCAGCGCGTTAAGATCACCAAAGCCCATTTCGTAGGCACCGGATGCCACGCGGTTAATCGCCCCCGCTGAGCCGCTGCCGGAGTCAATTTGTACGTCCAGACCCTCTTCAGCAAAATAGCCTTTCTCCGCGGCCATTAAAAATGGCGCAGCCGGGCCTTCAAACCGCCAGTCCAACTGAAAGCGTATTTGAGCATCGTTCGCTTGGCTGATGGTAGGCATTAAAACCAGTGCTGCCGCACAACCCATCAAAAGGCGAGCAGCGGGGAAGCGGCGTGTAACAGCGGGCGTCATCATTATGAGCATACCTTGTATACAAAATATGCTTTGTGATTGCAGCAATACTGCCAAATTTATTTTTACTCTTATCAATCAAATAGTTAATCAGTAGTTATCGCCATATTAACCGCCGTCAATGTCTCATCAAGGTGCATTGCACCCCACATATGCACCAAATTAAAACATATTAGACCTTGGTCTAAAAAAGCGGTATACTAAGCGCAGTTTCCTGTCTTGCGCCATTCATTGAATGGCGCTTTTTTTTGTCTGCGGTTTTGTCGATTTTTTTATCAACTCTCTATTAACTAAGCGGTTTTAAACCGCTTAACGGCAAAGCTTGGATAGGCTCTTTCTCACTTCCCCAATAAGGTACTAACCATGAACCAGCCCGCCCCTAACGGCGAAGCCCCTAACGCTGACAGTTCTGGGCGGCTTTCGCTCGGCGACCCACTAGTGCTGATATTGAGCATCGGCTTTATCGTTGCCTTTCTGGCGCTATCGTTTTACGACGTTACCCTGGTGGCTGACACTATTAGCGCAGGCTTCGCCTGGACGGCACTCGTGCTGGGTAGCTATTTCCAATTGCTGCTCTTGTTGACGTTCTTTATTGCTATCGGTTTAGCCATGACACCGGCTGCTAAAGCCAAAATCGGCAATTTAGATGCACCAGAAATGAGCACGTTTAAGTGGCTCTCCATCATTCTGTGTACGCTACTGGCAGGCGGGGGGGTGTTTTTTGCCGCTGGCGAGCCGGTCTATCATTTTGTAGTAACTCCGCCCGCCTTTGATAGCGAAGCAGGCACCGCTGAAGCCGTCTCGGGTGCGTTGGCGCAATCCTTTATGCACTGGGGGTTTATGGCCTGGGCGGTGTTGGGCTCTCTCACTGCGGTGGTACTCGCCCATGCGCACTACGTGAAAGGCCAGCCGCTTCAGCCACGCACGCTGCTCTATCCGATCTTAGGTGAACGCTTAATGCGCGGCCCACTAGGCGGCTTAGTCGACGCGTGCTGCGTGATTGCCCTGGTGGCTGGTACCGTTGGCCCGATTGGCTTTCTGGCTACTCAGGTTAGCTTTGGCCTGCACGAGCTGTTTGGGCTACCAGAAGGCTATACCGGCCAACTGATCATTCTTGGCGTGCTGGCCAGCATCTATGTGCTCTCCTCTATGAGCGGCGTACATAAAGGCATTCAGCTCCTTAGTCGGTTTAATGTACTGCTGGCGCTGGCGATTGGCGCGGTAATCATTGTTTTTGGGCCAACGCTATTTTTAGTCAACAGTTACGTTTCCGGTATGGGCGCGTATGTCAGCGAATTTTTCACTATGGCGACCATGACCGCAGAAACCGCACCGGCTTGGTGGATGCAGTGGTGGACGGTGTTTTTCTTTACTTGGTTTATTGGCTATGCACCGGTAATGGCGATTTTCGTGGCACGTATTTCCCGCGGGCGCAGCATTCGCGAAATGATTGTTGCGGTGGCGATCCTGGCCCCCATTGCCACCACCGTTTGGTTTACCCTGCTGGGCGGCTCGGGCATCTACTATCAGCTCACTGGTGTGATTGATTTAACCGAAGCGCTTAATAACTTTCAGTTTGATGTGGCGACCTTAACCGTCGCCCAGGCACTGCCCGGCGGCACCTGGATGGCGCTGGCCATTTTGTTACTAACCACAATTTTTGTGGCCACCACAGGCGATTCCATGAGCTATGCGATTGCAGTGGTGGGCGCGGGCCACGATAACCCAAGCCCGGTAATGCGTGCATTCTGGGGGATTGCCATGGCGTTGATGGCGGCGGTACTGCTGTATATGGGGGCTGGGCAAATTGGCGCGCTACAGCAGTTTATCGTCATCACTGCGATTCCAGTGTCGTTGATTCTACTACCGTCGCTATGGAATGGCCCTCAGGCGGCTTACGCCATGGCCCGTGAGCAGGGCATTATTGAATAAATAAGCCCACTCTACGTCTTTCTACCTTATAGCCCTTCCAACAGCCGCAAAATCATCTGCGGCTGTTGGTTAGCCTGGGCCAAAATAGCCATGCCTGCCTGCTGCAGGATTTGCGCACGAATCAGGTTGGAAACTTCCCGAGCATAATCGGCATCCTGAATACGTGACCGAGCGGCGGAGGTGTTAATAATGTTGTTATTGAGGCCATCAATCACACTTTCAAAGCGATTCTGTACAGCGCCCATGTAGCTACGCTGGCGATCCACGAGCTTGATCGCTTCATCCATTGCATCCAGTGGACTTTCTGGGGCGCTGCCCTCCAGTACGCTAAAGCCCTGCAGTCCTAGCGCCTGGACATTCATGGCATCAAAACGAACCGCTATGCTATCGCCAGCGTTAGCGCCGACCTGAATATTTAATGATTTTGACTCATTAATCAGCCCGATGCCATTAAAGTTACTCTGCCCCGCGATGCGGTCGATCTCTTCTAGGCGCTGATCAATCTCGGTTTGAATGGAGACAAGGTCGTCAGAAGAGTTGGTGCCATTCGCCGCCTGTACGCTCAGCTCACGGATGCGCTGCAGGTTGTCGTTAATTTGGTTAAGCGACCCTTCCGCCGTTTGCACCATGGAAATGCCGTCATTGGTGTTGCGAATCGCCTGAGTCATCCCTTTAATTTGCGCCGTCATGCGGTTGGCAATCGCCTGCCCTGCCGGATCATCTTTAGCGCTGTTAATGCGCAGCCCAGATGAGAGCCGCTGCATAGCGGTCTGCATAGCTTGCTGACTGCCGCGCAGATTATTCTGCGCAATAAGCGACATCATATTGGTATTCAGGCTGAGCAATGCGCGCCTCCAAAGGAAAGTAGCTCGCCTTACCCTTGGCAGCTATAACGCTATTATCGGCCTATCGCTAAAAATCATGAGCACTTTTCTCTCCAAGCGTGCGGCCACTGCTGGCAAGCACTTCGTTAACAGGTGTTCGCACATAGTCGTACTGGTAGTAGCTCTCATCCAGCAACTCACCGTCCCACGCCACCATATCCAGATCCATCGTACGTGGCCCGGATTTAATCGCCCCCCGCACACGCCCTAAGCGGTTTTCCACTTCCTTTAAATAGGCACGAAATGCCTCTCGCTCAAGAGGAGTACTCACCAGCAGCGCCGCGTTTAAGTAGTCAGGCTGCTGCTGATAACCCACTGGTGCGGTACGAATCGCTTTTGAAGTGGCCAATAGATTACATTCATGACCAATAATGGTTAATGCCTGAGCAAAGTTAAGGACCGGTTCGATATTAGAACCTAGTGAGATGAGGCACTCATGATAAGAAATAGCCTGTTCTGAAGCTATTGATTGCGGGGGCATAGCGACATCCTATTCAACGTAACGCCAGAATAAACAACCCTTAAGGGGCATTATTGTTAATTTTTCAGACTAGCCCTACGTGCAATATTTGTACAAGTTATTGACAAACGCTGCACTCACGCAGAAATTACACTTATACCAACAAGAAAAAATAATACTAACGAAAAATAGGGAGCTTTGTATGCACCAAAAAGCTGCACTTGTTACCGGAGGTGCCACCCGCTTGGGAAGGTACTTTGCTGAGGATCTGGCGGATGTGGGTTATAACATTGCCCTCCATGTTAACGGCTCCCGTACTGAGGCAGAGGAAGTCGCGGCAGGCATTCGTGCCAAGGGGCGTGAGTGTGAAGTTTTTCCCTGCAACTTTTTAAATGATGATCTTGAAGCGCTCATTCAGTCGGTAAAGCAGCGCTTCCCAGGTTTTAGTCTGCTGCTCAATAGTGCATCTATTTATGACCCCGCCCCGATTGCTGAAACAGAGCTTGCCATGCTGGAGGCACAGTTCCGAGTCAATATGTTTACTCCGTTTCTGCTTACTCGCCACTTTGCTCAGGCCGTTACAGAAGGCCAGGTGATTAATATTATTGATAGTAAAATCGCCTATCATCAGTACCCTTACGCCGCGTATTTGTTGTCGAAAAAGAGCCTAGCGGAGATGACACGCATGGCGGCGCTGGAATTTGCCCCGCGCATTCGTATTAACGGCATTGCCCCTGGCGTAGTGCTTCCCGCTGCGCAGCGCGTCAGTGACTATATTGAGTGGCGTATTGACGCGATTCCGGTTAAACACCAAGGTAAACCCAACCACCTGATACAAGCTTTGCACTATCTATTAGACAATACTTTTGTAACCGGACAAATACTGTTCGTAGATGGTGGTGAGTCCATCAATATGGAAGGACGGCACTCTGAGAACTATTCTGCTTAAAGCGCAACGGGGCCGCCCATAGGCGGCCCCGTATTAAGCGTATGCCACATGGTGTGGCACTTGCTGTTTAGACATCATCGCCATCAGGCTTGAGATGCTCTTCATCGACTAGCTTGGTCTTTTTCTGACGCGGATCAAACCGATCATCCGTTGTTAGATCATTCGACTTCGGCTGCCCGGCAGGGCTACCGTCGATAGTGAAGTCCTGCTGCATGACGCGCAGGTTCACCGGCGGCGCAGAGCCTGTCTTATCCTGACCGAAGTAGAGTGTCGTGTGCGGGAAGGGTATCTCGATACCCGCCCCATCAAAGCGCATCTTCACTAAGCGATTAAAGGCACGACCAACGGCCCACTGATCACCCGGGGTGGTTTTAATCACCACCCGAATTTTCACAGAGCTATCTGCCAGGGCAATAACTCCCGCCACCGTCATATCGGCCAGTAGCTGATGGCTATACTCGCTGACTTTTAGATCTTCAAAGGCCAACTTGAGCTGATCAATAGCGCCGTCGATATTTTCCCGATAGGCAATACCGTACTCACCCACGTGATTACCAAAATCGCGCATATAGTTAGAGACAGTATCGACGCTTGAAAACGGTATAATATGGTAAGTACCTGAAAGATCACGAATACCTACTGAACGAATGCTCAGTTTTTCGGCTGTGCCCGTAATCCCTCCCAGCGTAACAACATCACCGGCATTCATGGCATTCTCGACCTGAATAAACACCCCAGTAATAACGTCTTGCACCAGCTTCTGAGCACCAAAACCGATCGCTAGGCCCAGCACACCAGCACCCGCAATCAGCGGCCCGATGTTAATACCGATTTCCGACAGCACAATCATGCCGGTAATGGTGACCATCGCAATTGCCAAGGCATTACGGAACAGGCTCAACAATGTTTTTGCGCGAGCGGTGGGTTCACCATGGCCCGTTTCGGGATTGAGGTTGTGCTCAATTAAACTGGCTAGTCCCAACCAGATACAGATGGCAACGATCAGTATGATCGAGACGCTCGTAAGATTGCCGACGATAGTGGCACCACGCTCGGAGGAGTACCAGGCGGCTAGGTTAAAGGCTCCCCAGGCATCCAGTATCACCATAATGACCGCAACTAATATAACCGTACGCAATATCCGCAATGCATTGGGTACGTAGCTATTGAGACGATTCTCTAGTAGAGGCAGTTTACGCCGCAGGTCTGGTGATAGCTGAATGCGCCGACCAATCGTCTGGCTCAGGAAGGCAGATGTCAGCAAACCTAGCACCACGGCGACCAAGGTTTTTAACGTAGCAAATAGCACAAAGGGGAGAGCATCACCTGGGCGTGTCAGGGTTAGTACAAACACCATCAAGAAGTAGAGCAGTGCAAATAAGTGCCAAGTACGGGCGAATAATTGTAGCGATACTCGGCTTGCCGTTAGCGTGGAAGTCGCTGCCATCTGATTAAGATTACTGCTTAACCGCACGCGGTTTTTAAGCACTACACCCACGGCGTAGAGAAATGCCAGCACCATAATCAGCGTACCGACTGCTTGACCTAACGTGGCAGCAAAGTAGAAGTTTACCAACGGCACAACGACCATCAGGCCGTAACCCACCATCCCAATCAAGCGCGCTAACCAGCGATTCCAGTAGGAGGCTTCATAGGCGGAAATCGGCAGTAAGCGTAGGCCATCATAGCGTGACGAAAACAGCATCCGCACACCGGCTTTAAGCAGTTCGATAATCAAGAAAGCATTTAAAAATAGCGAAGCACGGGTGGAAAGCTCACCGGTTTCGCCCACGGCAAAGGTAGCCAATAAGTTACCCGCCACGTAGGCCAACGCCACTAATAGCACATCAACCACGGCGGCAACGGCTACGCACACGATCAAACGCAGTACCGGCGTCAGCCCATTGGCGTGGAGTGACCAGCTGTTGATTTTGCTAAACGCAGGTTTTGCCAAGCGCCTAAAAATAAAAAACAGCGCCAACGTGGCAACAATCACAATGCCCAGGTTAATTGCTGCACTGGTAAAGGCCGCCATATCAAATGTACTGCCCGTACTGCCCGCACCTTGACCAGTGAACAAGCTACCCACAATGCCCACTGCCTGTTCAAATTGACCACCCACATCACTCACCACGCGACTGGTCAATTCAGCTAGCTGGCGCGGTAGAGAGACATCTTCAGGTGCCATATCACTGCCTTGTGCAGCCGCTTCTGGAGACAACTCATCCGCTAAAGCGGGAGGTAAGGCAGATGCTTCACTACGCAACAGCGTAATCAGCTCGGCTCGCGCCTGCTCATTTTCCAACAAATCAGCCAATGTGGCATAGGCTTGAGTTTCGCTAATATTCGGGTCGCTCGCCTGTTGAGGCGGCTCTTCATTTGGTGCCGTCAGCGTTGTTTGCGCTAATGCTGGCGTTGCCAACATAGCAAATAGCGTCAACAGCCAGACACCTAGCCAGGGTAATAAACGTATTGGCGTCACACCTCAACCTCCATTTCGTGAGTGTACTCTTTCATACAGCGACTTCATCCAACATCTTCATCCAAGCACTACTTGTTAATCTAACGTCTACCTGAGTTTAAGCAACTGCGTTTTACAGCTATGTGACCGCTAGGGCCTATTCAACAGCGCTAGCCTTGCATCAAAGCACCCTAGGGTAACATGAGATTATTGAGAAGAAATTTACTGGCAGAGTGGCACCAGCCATTGCTGCGCTAAAAGCAACACTACAGCGTAACGAACGCCCTTAGCGACCACAATCCATGCCAGCGCCCGCCACCAAGGCAGTCTAAACACGCCAGCCAGCACGGTGAGCGGATCACCGATAATCGGTGCCCAGGAGATAAGTAGGCTTTTTTCGCCAAACCGGTGATACCAGCGCTCGGCACGCGCCAAACTACGGGGAGATGCGGGAAACCAGCGGCGATCTTGAAATTGACGCGCATAGCGGCCCATCGCGACGTTGATCATGCTGCCCAGTGTATTGCCTGTCGTGGCTACCAACCAAAGTGCCACCGGCGGCTCGCCGACGCACCATAGTCGTGCCAGCCACACTTCCGACCCACCGGGCAGTAGCGTAGCGCTGACCAACGCGACAAAAAACAGGCTCAGCATCGGTTATCCACGCTAACGAGGCAACTGCCCACCCAACTGCTGGGTAATTTCGTCGGCCGTTTGGCGAACCAGCGCGCCCAGCGTTAATAAACGGGCCTCTGGGATGCGGGCTACCGGTCCTGAGACAGAGATCGCCGCAAGCGGCGTACCGTGCTCGTCAAAAATACAGGCGGCCACACAGTGCAGGCCAATGGCATGCTCTTCACGATCACAGGCAAAGCCTTGGGCGCGAATCTGCTGCATTTCTGCCTGCAAGGGAGCAGGCTGATCAAGCGTATTAGCCGTCACGCGTACAAGTTCGCGCCCTTCCAGCAGTTGCATCCGCTCATCATCGGGCATGCCCGCCAGCAGTGCTTTACCCACGCCGGAGGCGTGCAAGGGCGCACGGGAGCCAAGGCGCGTGATCATGCGCATCATCTGCGGTGATTCATGCTGGGCTAGAAATACCGCCGTGGCACCGTCGCGGATGCCTAAGTTGGCCGTTTCACCTGTTTCAGCCGTTAAGCGGCGCAGAAACGGGCGGCTGGTAGCCACCACATCCCGTGCTTCAAGAAAGCTATTACCGATACGAAAAGTTTTAACATCAATTCGCCACAGGCCCTGTTCGTTCTCCTGGCTCACGAAACCTTGGCTTTGCAAGGCTTGCAGTAGACGATGAGTCGTTGAAGGTGCTAAATCGGCCATCTCCGACACTTCCGAAAGGGCTAATCCTAGCGGGCTGGCCGCGAGGTACTCCAACAGCGTTAAGCCACGTACTAACGACTGGCTATGCCCTCCACTGGCTTTGGCGGTATTCGCCGGACGGCCGACCGTCCTGCGCTTGGCTTCACTCACCTGGCTATCTCCTAATAGGCGCTCTCAAAAGGCGCTCCTACCTATAAGCGCCTTTCTTGAAGGCACCGTCTCTAACCATAAAGCGCATCAGGATAACGTGCCTACACGGCCATTGTCGCGTTTACGGAAACGAATTCCATCATTGTACCGGCATGGGCTTACTGGTGCCGCCATTGCGGTGGCCGTTTGGCGATAAATGCATCAATTCCTTCGCCCACGTCATCGGCCAACATATTGCAGGCCATGATTTCACCGGCGTAGGCATAGGCTTCGCCTAACGGCATGGCAAGCTGACGGGCAAACATCGCTTTACCTGTGCGCACCGCCACGGCGCTTTTAGCGCAGATGCTGGCCGTCAGTTCATGAGTGGCTTCATCAAGCGACTCATCCTCTGCCACGCGGTTAATCAGGCCCCACTCAGCCGCCTGCTCGGCGCTGATAAACTCCCCCGTCAACAGCATCTCCATAGCCCGCTTAGGGGTGACATTACGTGACAACGCCACTGCCGGTGTAGAACAGAACAAGCCAACGTTAATGCCAGATACCGCAAAGCGGGCGCTGCGCGCCGCCACCACCAGATCACAGCTCGCCACCAGCTGGCAGCCCGCAGCAGTGGCAATGCCCTGTACTTTGGCAATCACCGGCACGGGAAGATTCACGATGGCCTGCATCACCTCGCTACAGCGGGCAAACAGCGCCTGGTAATAAGCTTTATCTGGATTGGCACGCATCTGCTTTAAATCATGCCCAGCGCAAAAGGCTTTACCTTCCGCAGCGAGTACGACACAGCGAACGTGCTGATCTTCAGCAATATCGTTCAACGCATCGTGTAGCGCTTTTAGCATGGTTTCCGAGAGCGTATTGAATTGCGCTGGTGCGTTCATCGTCAGCGTCACAACACCTTGATGGTCAAGGCGCTGTAGAGTGGGGGTAGCGTATCCGTCATCGGTGATGGGCATGGTGAACTCCTTAGGTGAGTAACACGTTGCCCATCAGTCTAGCGTACAAGCTCAGCTTACCCTGCGCTACTTCATTTTTTCATTAGGCGGGTATCGCGGCCCAAGGGATGCGGTTCGCCGCGCTGTTTGGCGAGATCAATTTGACGCTGACGCTCCCGGGCTGCCGCGCGGGTTTTCTCCGGCAGCGAATCAATACAGTGGGGGCAGCTAATGCCTGGCTCATAGGCAGAGGAGGCCATATCCTCGGCTGAAATTGGCATGCGGCAGGCGTGACACTGTTCGAACTCGCCCTTGCTTAAGTCGTGGCGCACGGTAACGCGGTTATCAAACACAAAACACTCGCCGCGCCATAAAGACTGCTCTTCTGGGACTTTTTCCAGATAGTTCAGCACGCCGCCCTTAAGGTGATAAACCTCTTCAAAGCCCTCTTTGAGCATAAAGCTTGAGGCTTTTTCGCAGCGAATGCCGCCGGTGCAAAACATCGCCACTTTCTTGTGCTTTTCCGGATCGTAGTGCTCGCGCACGTAGTCAGGAAACTCGCGGAAGGTAGTGGTTTTGGGGTCTATCGCCCGCTCAAAGCTGCCAATCGCCACTTCGTAATCGTTGCGGGTGTCGATCACCAGCACTTCCGGGTCGGCGATGATGTCGTTCCAGTTTTCCGGCTCGACGTAGGTGCCCACCGTATCATTGGGGTCAATATTGGGCACGCCTAAGGTGACGATCTCTTTTTTGAGCTTCACCTTGGTGCGGTAGAACGGCATTTCGTCACAAAACGACTCTTTGTGATCAATATCGGCCAGGCGCGGGTCGGCGGTCAGCCAAGCCAGTAGGCCGTCAATACCTTCGCGACTGCCCGCTACCGTGCCGTTGATGCCCTCTTTGGCCAGCAGCAAAGTACCTTTCACACCATTATCCAGCATGGTTTGACGCAGCGGCTCACGTAGCACTTCGAAGTCGTTCAGGGTGACAAATTTATACAGCGCCGCGACCACAATGGGCGGCGTATCGACAATCTCAGACATGCACTTCTCCAGGTAGTCGTCCTCGCAAAGGACGGACCGGGTTAAAAAGGCGCATATAGTAGCGAAAAGTGAGCAAAAAGTTTAGCGCAAGCGGCATGCTGAAATTCGTTCTTTCTTGATCTGGCTCAGCACTGGTTACGAAACGTCGATTTATTCGACGATATCGTACAGAAAGCTTCAACCCACGCAGCCCCAGTGAGGCGTATATTGTCATTATTCACTACAGGTTATTTGCGGAGTATTTAATGATCATTCGTCGCTCCAACGAACGGGGCTACGCCGACCACGGCTGGCTGCGCTCTTTTCATACCTTCTCATTTGCCAACTATGTTGATCCAAAGCACATGGGGTTTCGTGCCTTGCGCGTGATCAATGAAGACCGCGTGGCGGGCGGCCACGGCTTTGGCGCCCACCCGCACCGGGATATGGAGATTATCTCCTACGTGCTAGAGGGCGAAATGGAGCACAAAGACAACATGGGCAACGGCGAGGTGATGCGCCCTGGCGATGTACAGCGTATGTCGGCGGGTACTGGCGTGCTGCACAGCGAGTTCAACCACTCCAAGGAGAACGAACTGCACTTCCTGCAAATCTGGATAGAACCCAAACAGCTAGGCATTAAACCCAGCTATGAGCAGAAGGCCTTCCCCGCAGCCGAGCGCCAAGGTCAGTGGCGGTTGGTCGCCTCTCAAGAGGGGCGCGAAGGCTCAGTGAGCGTCAATCAGGACGTAAACCTTTACGCGGGGCTGTTTAGCGCGGATGAAGAGGCGACCGTTCCACCTTCACGCTACGCCTGGCTGCACGTGGTGAACGGAGAAATGGAAGTGAACGGTGAGATGCTAAGCGCAGGTGACGCCGCAGCGTTTACGCCAGATGAGACGATCAGCCTTACCGGCAAGGAAGCGGGTGAGGTGCTTCTTTTTGATTTGGCTTGATGAGTTGTTTTATTGAATTGCTTAACCAAAACGGCCCCAATTAAGGGGCCGTTTTTTTGAAACGTCTTAGCTAATCGAATTAGCTATTATGGGACGAGTAGAGCGCACGAATTTTCAGCGTGTGGTCTACCTCACGCAACGCTTCCAGCGCCTGGGGACCGTAGGCTTTATCCACGTCGATAACGACGTAACCGACTTTATCATTGGTCTGAAGATACTGACCCGAGATATTGATGCCGTTTTCAGACAATACGCGGTTAATCTCTGACAGCACACCCGGCACGTTGTCGTGAATGTGCAACAAGCGGTGCTTGTCTGGGTGAGCGGGCAGCGCGACTTCCGGGAAATTCACCGAGGTCACGGTGGTGCCGTTATCGGAATAAGTGATCAGTTTTTCTGACACTTCAATACCGATGTTCTCCTGCGCTTCCAGGGTTGAGCCCCCTACGTGCGGCGTCAGAATCACGTTTTCCAGGCCGCGAAGCGGGCTCTGGAACTCTTCATTGTTGCCTTTCGGCTCAACCGGGAAGACGTCGATAGCAGCCCCATTGAGCTTGCCAGCTTTTATCGCATCCGCCAGCGGCTCGATTTCCACTACGCTACCGCGGGCAGCATTAATCAAGATAGCGCCTTGCTTCATGGCGGCAATCTCTTTGGCGCCGATCATCCAGCGGGTAGAGGCAAGATCAGGCACGTGTAGACTGACCACATCGGCGCGCCCTAAAAGCTCTTCAAGGCTCGCCACTTGGCTTGCATTGCCCATCCCCAGCTTGGTGATTACGTCGTAAAAAATAACGTTAAAGCCTAATGATTCGGCCAGCACAGAGAGCTGAGCACCGATGCTGCCATAACCCACGATACCCAGGGTTTTACCGCGGGCTTCGTGGGAGTTTTTGGCCGACTTCAGCCAGCCGCCCTGGTGGGCACGAGCATTTTTCTCGGGAATACCGCGCAGCAGCATAATGGCTTCTGCCAGTACCAGCTCGGCTACTGAACGGGTGTTGGAGTACGGTGCATTAAACACCGCGATACCGCGGATGAGAGCAGCCGTCAAATCCACTTGATTGGTGCCGATACAGAAACAGCCAACGCCGACCAGCTTCTCGGCTGCCTCGAACACGCGTTCAGTCAGTTGGGTACGCGAGCGAATACCGAGGAAATGAACATCGCGGATTTTCTCGATCAACGCGTCTTCATCAAGCGAGGTGGGCAGTTGCTCGATATTTTCATAACCGGCGTTGTGAAAATTGTCCACCGCACTCTGGTGGACGCCCTCGAGTAGCAGGATCTTGATCTTGCTCTTGTCCAGGGACGTTTTGGCCATGGCTGAATCAACCTCTATGGTCGGCGGCATGCGCCGTGTATCGGTTCACAGGAGGCGCATATCGTAGCACAGACCACTCCGTTCAGACCGGGTCAAGATGATGAAAAGTGTGCGCAGTGAAGATGAATATGTCACACGTTGTGACCATTAGCGTACCTTGAAGGGCAGACGCCACCCCCTAGCGTCGGTGTATACTGTAGGCTTATTTTAAAAATACCGCTTTTGCAAACATAGCTATGCAGGCCTCCCCAATGAGCGAAACGACATCACCTCCGCAGGACTTTGCCGCGACGGTTGAGCAACTCGAAACCATCGTTGAACGCCTTGAGTCAGGCGAGCTCTCATTGGAAGATGCGTTGACCGCGTTTGAACAGGGCGTGCGATTAACCCGCGATGCTCAGCAGCGTTTGGACAGCGCCGAGCTTAAAGTGCGTGCGTTGAGTGAAGACAGTGACGGCCGCTTGAACGTGGCGCCTTTTGCTGGCTCCGAAGACCTCAAGGATGACGAAGATGAGACCAAGGAGACGCCCCCATGGTAGCCACGCAATTGAGCCCGCTTACGGCGCTGCGCCACACCAGTAACGCTCGCGTGGATGCCACGCTGGCAGCACTGTTCGATACTCGCCCGGCGGTAGCACCAAGGCTTGAGGCGGCGATGCGCCATGGTTTGCTGGCCGGAGGCAAACGCCTGCGCCCGCTGCTGGTGTATATGGCTGGGCATGCGCTAGGCGCAGACGACGATGCGCTGGATGCCCCCGCCGCGGCAATTGAGCTAATTCACGCCTACTCGTTGATCCATGATGACTTACCCGCCATGGACGACGACGACCTGCGCCGCGGTCAGCCCACCGTGCATAAAGCTTTTGATGAAGCCAGTGCGATTCTGGCTGGTGATGCCCTCCAGGCGTTGGCGTTTGAAGTATTGGCCAGCAGCGCTCATCCACGCTTAGGCAGTTTGGTTCATACCCTGGCCGTGGCCTCGGGTCGCGATGGCATGGTAGCTGGCCAAGCGCTGGATTTAGATGCTGTCGGCGGCCACCCGGATGTGGAGGCGCTGGCACACATGCACGCCCATAAAACCGGCGCCCTGATTGTGGCCGCCGTCCGCATGGGTGGCTTAGTGGCGGTGGATAAAGATGACCCACGGTTAAGCGCACTGATTCGCTACGCACGCGCCATTGGTCTAGCCTTCCAGATTCACGACGACATTCTGGATGTGACCGGCGACACCGTGACTCTAGGCAAAACCTCAGGTGCCGATGCCGCTCGTGCCAAGCCCACCTATCCCAGCTTGCTAGGATTAGAAGGTGCCCAACGCAAAGCACATAGCCTGATTGACGAGGCCATTGCCGCGCTCGCCCCCTTGGGTGAGCGTGCTGCACCGCTGGCCGACTTAGCCCACTATATGATCGAGCGCGACCACTAAACATGCCCATGAAGCTGTTCGACAAGATACCCCGCGAGCGCCCCACGACGCCGCTGCTCGACTCCTTTGACCACCCCGCCGCCTTGCGGGCCATGAATGCTAGCCAACTTGCCCAAGTGGCTGACGAGCTGCGCGCCTACTTGCTGTATAGCGTAGGGGTATCGGGCGGCCATTTTGGCGCAGGTCTAGGGGTCGTTGAGTTAAGCGTGGCGCTGCATCATGCCTTTAATACGCCCCATGACCGCTTAGTCTGGGACGTCGGCCACCAGGCCTACCCCCATAAAATACTGACTGGCCGCCGCGAAACAATGCTCAGCATTCGCCAACATAGCGGGCTGGCAGCTTTTCCACGGCGTGCTGAGTCCGAGTACGACACCTTTGGTGTAGGCCACTCCAGCACCTCTATTTCGGCAGCACTGGGCATGGCGTTAGCGGCCAAAGCCCAGGGTGATAAGCGGCGTGTTTGCGCCATCATTGGTGACGGCGCACTGACCGCAGGCATGGCATTTGAAGCCCTCGCCCATGCAGGTCATGTAGACGCCAACCTGCTGGTGATTCTCAACGACAATGAAATGTCGATTTCCGAGAACGTCGGTGGCATGGCGACTTATCTTGCCCGCGTGCTGTCCAGCAAGCCTTACCTGAAAATACGCCAAGAGAGCAAAAAAGTGCTTTCGCACCTGCCCGGCGCATTAGAACTTGCCCGGCGCACCGAAGAGCATATGAAAGGCATGGTGAGTCCCGCCACGCTGTTTGAAGAGATGGGCTTTAACTATGTCGGCCCAATTGATGGTCACGATCTTGACGCACTGACGCATACGCTTGAAAACCTACGCGATCTTGATGGCCCACAGTTTCTGCATATCAAAACGGTCAAAGGCAAAGGCTTCTTGCCCGCTGAGGCGGATCAGATTGGCTACCACGCCATCACGAAACTGGAAAAAATTAACGTTGAGGCAGTTAAGACGCCCATCGTTAAAGAGCCCGCGCCAAAAAACGTCGTTAAGAAAAAATACTGCAACGTGTTCGGCGACTGGCTATGCGACATGGCAGCCGTTGACTCACGCCTGATGGGCATTACCCCCGCCATGCGTGAAGGGTCTGATCTGATTCGTTTCTCAAAACAGTTCCCCGAGCGCTACTTTGATGTGGCAATTGCCGAACAGCATGCCGTGACACTCGCAGCGGGCATGGCCTGCGAAGGCATGAAGCCGGTGGTAGCTATTTACTCCACCTTCCTGCAACGTGGCTACGATCAGCTTATTCACGATGTGGCGGTGCAGGACCTGGATGTCACCTTTGCGATTGACCGTGCAGGCTTAGTGGGAGAAGACGGCCCCACCCACCACGGCAGCATGGACCTCTCCTTTCTGCGCTGCGTGCCAGGGTTGGTGATTTTAGCCCCCGCCGATGAAGCCGAATGCCGCGCCATGCTTAGCGCCGCCTATCACTACCCTGGGCCCGCTGCGGTGCGCTACCCTCGCGGCACCGGCCCAGGCGCAGAGATTCCTGCACACCTTGAGCCACTTGCCATTGGCAAAGCTGAGGTACGCCGCCACGCCACAAGCGACGGCGTGCGTATTGCGCTACTAGCGTTTGGCAGCCTAAACATCGCCGCGGCTGAGGTCGCCGAGCGGCTCAACGCCACCCATATCAATATGCGCAGTGTTAAGCCGCTGGATCGTGATGCGGTGCTGCACGCCGCCGACGAGCACGAGTTGCTGGTGACCCTGGAAGAGAATGTGATTGCCGGTGGCGCGGGCAGCGCCGTCAATGAGCTTCTCCACGCGGAAGGTGTTCAGGTGGAAGTTCTTAACCTCGGCCTGCCTGATACGTTTGTGGAGCACGGCACGCCAGCAGAATTACTCGCTGACTGCGACTTGGATACGGCCGGTATTGAGCGCGCTATTCGTGCACGATTGCCATAAGCACCCTTCATCCAATACTTCTATAAGCATTGTTTTTAAATAACTTTCGAGACCCTCATGCTATTTCTAATTATTATTTTTGCCTTGATTGGCCTTGCAACCGGTGGCCCGGTGGGGCTGCTTATTGGCGGCGGTCTGGGTTGGTGGCTAGGACGGCGCTTGAGCCGTCGCCTGAACATCGCCCGCATGCGTATTCAGGAAGGCTTTCTTGAGTCGATTTTTTCGGTGATGGGCTGCCTGTGCCAGGCCGATGGCAAAGTGACCGAAGGCGAGCTGGACGTCGCCGAAAATCTGTTTGACCAGATGCGCTTGCAAGGCGAACAGCGGGCCAAGGCACGGGCTGCTTTTGAGCGTGGACGCGCCGCTGACTTCAATTTAGATGCCGAGCTCGCCTCCGTTAATCGCCTAACCCAGCGTCAGCCGGTACTGCGTCAAGTATTTATCCAGGTTCAACTGACGGCGATTGCCGCTGATGGTGTACTCCACCCTGTTGAGCACGACATGATTCTGCGCGTCGCCCGCGGCGTGGGCTGTAGCGATGCGGAAGTGCAGCAGATCGAAGCCATGCTGCACGGCGCAGCGGCGAACTCTCAAGGCGCTAGCGAAGAAGCGCTTAAAGACGCTTACCGCGTGTTGGGGGTTTCTGAAGACGCCAGCGATGCCGAGCTTAAAAAAGCCTATCGTCGTCTAATGAGTCAAAATCACCCCGACAAACTCGCTGGTAAAGGCTTACCCGAGAGCATGCGCGATGTCGCCCAGGCACGTACCAGCGAAATCGGCAATGCTTATGAGCGTATCCGTTTAGCGCGTGAGGGTTAAGCGACTAGCTCTTAGAAATGGCATGTTTAGAAATAGCACCTTGTAAATCGACAGCACCACTCGCGCCCACTAAATTTAAGTGTTTGCTTATTATCCAGGAGCCGCCGCCATGATAACGCTATACAGCTTCCCCCACTCACGCTCGCTACGAGTTTCGTGGACGCTTGAAGAACTCGGCCTGGAGTATCAGTGCCAGCACGTAGCGCTGGATAAAGGTGAGGGCCAAACCGCCGAGCATTTGGCACGCCACCCGGATGGAAAGGTGCCAGTACTTGAGGATGGAGAACTAGCCCTGTTTGAGTCAGCGCCGATCTGCCGCTATTTGGCCGAAAACTATGCCAACGGTACGCTGCTACCCACTGATGCTGCCTCCCGCGCCCAGGTTGACCAGTGGCTAAGCTTTATCGTCACTGAACTTGAGCAGCCACTATGGAATCAGGCCAAGCATAAGTTTGCCCTGCCTCAGGATAAGCGCGTACCAGCCATTCTTCCGATTTGCGCCTGGGAGTTTCAGCGAGCGTTAAGCGCTTTAGAGCGGCGCTATAACGGCCAGGAAAATTTGGTCGGCAATTCGTTTACGCTCGCGGATGTGTTTTTAACCCATACGCTCTCTTGGGCGATTAGCATGAAACATCGCTTACCTGAAACGCTACTGGCCTATCGCGAACGGCACATTCTACGTCCCGCTATGGCACGTGCGATAGCGCGTGAACAAGCAGTCTAGCTGTGTGGTAATTTGCCGTTCTGGCGATCAAACGCTGGAATGGCATATCACTTATTTAGCTATTTCAACTACATACATATAGCAAATCATGCATACTGAGACCGTTTTATACACCTAGCAGTTGTATGCAGAACCGCTCATTTACGCTTGTGCATCACCATGTGATCACGTAAATTCAACACGTAAGTCGATACTACATACATACGTTTTGGTGCCCTACTACTTTCGATTTCTACCTTTACTCCCTTCAAATACATCATATTGACGGAGCCCCATGCTGCTACTGTTACTGATCCTAATGCCGGTACTTGGCAGCATTGTCGCCGCACTAATGCCTGCTAATGCGCGTAATCGCGAAGCGTGGCTTGCGGGAGGCATTGCCTTTACGGGGCTATTAATCACTGCTTCTTTGTACCCCCAGATAAATCCTGGCGACTTAGATGCTGGCGGGGTAGTCCGTTATCAGCTCGATTGGATGCCCCACTACGGGTTGAACTTTGTGCTGCGCATGGATGGCTTAGCCTGGATGTTCTCAATGCTGATTTTAGGCATCGGTGTCCTGGTGGTTATTTATGCACGCTACTACATGTCACCCAAAGACCCGGTTCCACGGTTCTTCTCTTTTTTATTAGCATTTATGGCTTCCATGCTCGGCGTGGTGCTATCGGGAAATCTGATTCAACTGGTTGTATTCTGGGAGTTAACCAGCCTTACCTCGTTTCTGTTAATTGGCTACTGGCACCACCGTGCGGATGCACGTCGCGGTGCACGCATGGCGTTTACGGTGACCGCCACGGGGGGCCTATGCCTGCTGGTGGGAGTGCTCATGCTGGGCCATATCGTGGGCAGTTATTCGTTAGATGTTGTGTTGGCATCGGGGGATATTATTCGTGCCCACCCCTGGTACTTACCGACGTTAGTTCTTGTCGCCTTAGGTGCGCTAACCAAAAGCGCCCAATTCCCGTTCCATTTTTGGTTACCTCACGCCATGGCGGCCCCCACGCCCGTCTCGGCCTTTTTACACTCGGCAACCATGGTCAAAGCGGGCATCTTTTTATTGATGCGCTTATGGCCTTCGCTTTCGGGAACGCCGGAGTGGACATGGATCATCGGCGGGGCAGGCCTGTGCACGCTATTAATTGGCGCCTTTACCGCCATTTTTCAGCATGATCTAAAAGGCTTATTGGCCTACTCGACGATCAGCCACCTGGGGCTAATTACCTTACTGTTAGGGATTGGCACGCCGCTGGCAATGGTGGCAGCCATTTTCCACACCCTTAACCATGCAACCTTTAAAGCGTCACTGTTTATGTCGGCGGGCATTATCGATCACGAAAGCGGCACCCGTGATATGCGCAAGCTACGCGGGCTCTACAAAGTACTTCCCTATACCGCTACCTTGGCTATCGTAGCCAGTGCGGCCATGGCAGGCGTACCGCTGCTAAACGGCTTTCTTTCAAAAGAAATGTTCTTCGCAGAAGCCTTGGCAGTGGGGTCTGCCCGCAACTGGAGCATGTCAGCGGCGGCGGTGTTAATGGGTATTTTCAGCGTTGCCTACTCGCTGCGCTTCATTTACGTGTTCTTTGGTCCGCTGGCAACGGATTTACCACGGCAACCTCACGAGCCCCCGCGCTGGATGCGTTTCCCGGTGGAACTGCTGGTGCTGGGTTGTTTGGTTGTGGGCGTTATTCCTGGTTTGAGCGTTGGCCCTTTCCTCAACACAGCGGTGATCTCCGTACTGGGCGAGCAAACGCCTTACTACAGCCTTTCGGTTTGGCACGGCTTTAACTTACCGCTGTTAATGAGCGCGCTGGCCTTGGTCGGTGGGGTGCTGTTTTATATCTGGCTGCGCACACGTTACGGCTTGATTCAGTCCAGCCGGGTGCCATTTTTACACCGCTTTAATGGCAAGCAAGCTTACGAGAGCACGATGTTGCGCATCTCCTCCATCGCTGCCGTGCTGGAAAAACTGTTAAGCACCCGACGCATTCAGCCTCAACTGCTGCTGATGATCGTTCTGCTGTTAGTCGTACCGCTATTGATTGTGCGCCCTGTGTCACTGCTAACATTTTCATCTGGCGGGGAGTTCTCGCCGCTCTTCGCGGGTCTTTGGGTGATCGGCGCGATCTGTGCGCTTGCTGCCGCTTGGCAGGCCAAATATCACCGCTTAGCCGCACTAAGCTTGGTTGGTGGTGTTGGTATTGTGGTGAGTATTACCTTCCTATGGCTTTCAGCGCCTGATTTGGCACTGACCCAACTGATGGTGGAAACCGTCACCACGGTGCTGATTCTGCTCGGTCTTCGCTGGCTGCCTGCGCGAAAGACACCGAAAGAGTTGAATATTCGGGCCACGCGACTTTCTTGGCTGCGCCGCTCCCGCGACATGGTGGTGGCCATCATAGCGGGGCTTTGCATGACGATTGTCAGCTATGCGGTGCTAGTGCGTTCTGCTCCGATGGGCGGTATTTCTGAGTTCTTTATGGCCCGGGCGCTCACCGAAGGCGGTGGCAGCAATGTGGTGAATGTGCTGCTGGTCGACTTCCGTAACTTCGACACGTTAGGCGAGGTCGCCGTACTCGCCATTGTGGCGCTGACGGTCTACGCCCTGCTGCGACGCTTCCGCCCAGCCCCTGAAAGCGTGCCTATTCCTGCCCAGCAAACTAACAGCGTTGACCCTGCCGCAGGTCAAACGCCTACTCAGCAAGTGGAACGCGGCTACCTGATGGTGCCCAGCGTTTACCTACGGTTGCTGCTACCCATCATGGTCGTCATTGCTGCGTACTTCTTTATTCGCGGCCATAACCTACCGGGCGGTGGTTTCGTGGCGGGGCTTACCTTTGCCGTGGCGATTATTGTTCAGTATATGCTGGCCGGCACTAGCTGGGTGGAGAGCCACCTTCGCTTACAGCCTCACCGCTGGATTGCGTTTGGCATAATAACCGCCTGCGCCACAGGATTAGGTGCCTGGTGGTTCGGTCATCCCTTCTTAACGACGCATACCGCGCATATAACCTTGCCGGTGCTGGGTGAGATCCACCTGCCCAGTGCGTTTATTTTCGATTTGGGTGTCTTTGGCGTGGTCGTTGGATCCACCATCCTGATTCTTGTCGCCTTGGCCCACCAATCGGTGCGTAGTCATCGCCTACCTATCAGCAATGCCACTATCCCCACCGTCGGTAAGGAGGCCAACTGATGGAAGCTGTGATCGCGATTGCCATTGGCATTATGTTCGGCGCTGGCGTTTGGCTGATTCTGCGCCCACGTACATTCCAGGTGATTACTGGGCTGCTGTTGATTTCCTATGCCGTGAACCTGTTTATTTTCATTATGGGGCGCCTCTCGATCAATCAGGCACCCTTAACACTAGGCGGGGGAGAGATTGACCCTTCGCTATACGCGGACCCGCTGCCACAGGCACTAGTATTGACAGCGATCGTAATTGGCTTCGCAACAACCGCCCTTTATCTCGTTGTGATGATTGGCGCACGCGGTTTAACCGGTACTGACCACGTTGATGGTAAGGAGATGGATAAATGAGCCTATCCTGGGTTCAACACCTTATCCTCGCACCGGTCATAGTGCCCTTACTATGCGGCGCTCTGCTGATCTTAGTGAATGAGCGTCGCCACGAGCGTAAGTTTCTCATTAACTTGATTAGCACTATTTCTTTGTTAGTGATTTCACTGGTGCTGCTCTACCTCTCTGATAGTGAGTACTGGCCTGACGGGATTGGCGTTTACCTTTCCGCCAATTGGGCAGCACCGTTTGGTATTGTGCTGCTAGTAGATCGGCTTACGGCGGTGATGATGCTACTCACCTCTGTGCTGGCGCTTGCCTCGTTAGTCTTTTCGATGACTCGTTGGAGCCGTATTGGCGTTCACTTTCATTCGCTGTTCCAGTTTCTATTAATGGGTATTAACGGCGCTTTTCTGACCAATGATCTGTTCAACCTGTTCGTCTTCTTCGAGGTGATGCTGGCCGCCTCGTATGGGCTGGTACTGCACGGCTACAACACCCGGCGCATTCGCGCGGGTATGCAATACATTGTGGTTAACCTGCTGGCATCGTTTTTCTTCTTGATAGGCGTAGCGCTGATTTACGCGACGACCGGCACTTTGAATATGACGGATCTTGCAGCGCGCCTGGATCTTTTGGCGGCGGAGGATTTAGTGCTGCTAAAAGTGGGTATCGTCATTCTAGCGCTGGCGTTTTTGACCAAAAGCGCCATGTGGCCACTGGGCTTCTGGCTACCGACGACCTACTCGGCCGCATCGCCGCCGGTTGCGGCGATGATGGTGCTGATGACCAAAATTGGCGTATATGTATTGCTACGCCTCTGGCTGCTGCTGTTCTCAGAGGGGCCGGCGGCAGGATTTGGGTTCGACTTATTACTGTGGGGCGGGCTTATTACGCTGGCGTTTGGCAGTATTGGCCTGTTGGCCAGCCAAGAGCCAGGGCGCATGGCCGGGTATGCGGCGGTCATTTCTTCCGGCACGCTGCTGGCAGCAGTGGGCTATGGGCAACCTGAGCTGATCAACATTGCACTCTTTTATCTGATTAGCTCAACCCTGGCAGTCGCTGCCTTCTTGCTGCTCATTGAGTTGATCGAGCGGATCAGAACCCCCGGTGCCGCCATGCTAGCACTGACCATGGAAGCATTTGCCGTGGAGGACAAGCCAGGCGAGCCTGTGGGCGTGCCCATTCCAGGCGCGCTGGCTTTTTTAGGCTTGGCGTTTGCAGGTTGCGCGCTGGTGATCACCGGCCTGCCGCCTCTTTCAGGTTTCATCTCCAAGTTTGGCTTGATGCACACGCTGCTCAATCCAACAGAGATGGCGACCAGCATGGTGACTTGGTTGCTGTTAACGTTAATCGTGCTTTCAGGCTTCGCGGGCATTATTTCGTTAATGCGTTTTGGTGTGCGCACCTTTTGGGCCTCCAGCAACCCATCACCGCCCCATTTGCAGCGTTCTGAAGTGGCCCCTATTACCGCACTACTGGTGCTGTGCGTTATATTGACGGCTCAAGCGGGTCCTACGCTGGCCTATCTGGAGCGTAGTGCCGAGCCACTTCATCAGCCCGGCCTATACATCGATAGAATTGCCTCCGAGCCCGTGATTACCCGAGAGCCAGGATATACTCAAGAACCAGTGGGAGAGAGCTTATGAGCCTTCAACGCTGGCTACCTTCACCGCTGCTATCTCTTGCGTTACTGGTTATGTGGCTACTGCTCAACGAGAGCGTCGCACCGGGGCAAATAGTGCTGGGTGGGCTGCTTGCTATTGCAGCGCCATTACTAACCAAGCCGTTGCGCCCCCTAGCGCCAGTGACATTTAGAAAGCCTTTAGTGCTGGCGCGCCTGCTTACCATGGCGTTAATCGAGATTATTCGTTCCTGCTTTAATGTCAGCCGCATCATCCTGTTCGCTAAACCCAAAGGCCTTAACTCGCAGTTCATCCGAATACCACTTGATTTGCAGCACCCTCACGGTTTGGCCCTGCTCTCGTGCTTGATTAACTCAACTCCGGGCACCGTATGGGTCGAGATTCTGCCCGGTTCCCATGATTTGGCGTTGCATGTTTTCGACCTCCACGATGATCAGTGGTGGATCGAGACCATCAAGACACGCTATGAGAAACCATTGATCGAGATTTTCGATCATGTATAGGAGCGCGCGCCAGTGACGACCATTTTATCGCTAACGATCAACTTCACGCTGCTATGTATTATTCTGGCGATGATTCTCTGCATGGTGCGCCTGCTGATCGGCCCCGCTGCCCAAGACCGCGTACTCGCGCTAGATACCCTATGGATGTGTGCCATGCTGCTAGCGCTCGCCCTGGGCATTCGGTTCGGTAATTTGATCTATTTTGAAGCGGCCATGCTGATCGCTTTAACTGGGTTTGTTTCCACGGTAGCGCTCACCAAATTTTTGATGCGCGGCGAGGTAATCGAATGAGTCCTGAACTAGACAGTCTACCGGTTTGGATCAGCCTGCCCGTCACGCTACTACTTTTGCTGGGCAGTCTTATCGTGCTGATTGGCGCCATCGGTTTGGTGCGTTTGCCGCACTTTTATCAGCGTATCCATGGCCCTGCCATTACGGTCACGCTAGGCGCTGGCTGTATTTTAATTGCCTCAATGCTGTTTTTTACTGCGTTGCAGTCACGGCTGGTGATTCATGAGCTACTGATCACCGCGTTTATTCTGCTAACCGCCCCTGTGGTTGCCATGCTGCTCATGCGCACCGCTGTCTATCGCGACCTTCGCGCCCGTCGGCGCGCAAGTGAGACAGAATCCAACGAGGTTTATCCCTTCTCATCGGATGATTAAAAGAGGCTATCGGCTGATGCTATGCAGGGGTGTGGAGTAGTACGGCACTCAACGCCCTTTTCAATATCACCCCTTGCGCTCAATATCCACATCGCTGGCGTGGGTGAAGTCATCGAGTGCCATCATATGACCGAGCTTACCCGCTTTAGTGGAGAGATAGTGCTCGTTATGGGGATTCAGGCCGGTGGTAATTGGTAAGCGTTCAACCACGTTCACACCGTCGCGAGTCAGGGCATCCACCTTGCGCGGATTGTTGGTCATTAAGCGTAGCGACGTAACCCCCAGATGATTGAGCATTGGCACGCACAGATCGTAACGACGCATATCGGCACCAAAGCCGAGCTGCTCGTTGGCTTCAACCGTATCGGCGCCTTGATCCTGCAGATTATAAGCGCGAATTTTGTTTAACAGGCCAATACCACGCCCTTCTTGGCGCAGATAAAACAGCACACCGCGGCCTTCTTCCGCAATACGCTTAAGCGCTTCCTGCAGCTGATAGCCACAGTCACAGCGCATCGAAAACAGCGCATCGCCAGTTAAGCACTCCGAATGCACCCGCCCCAATACTGGCGCGTTGCCGGTCACATCACCCAACGTTAGGGCGATATGATCCTTGCCAGTGGCCTCATCTTCGAAGCCATGCATAGTAAATGTTGCCCAGGGCGTGGGCAGCTGAGAAGCAGCAATGAAGCGAATGGTCACAGGTTACCTCGCTGATTAACCAAACCAGTCAACCAAACCAGTGTTGGCAAAGTGGGCAGCTATTCTACCAGGAAGCGGCGCCCGCCTCACGGTGGCGATGCGGCCAAAATCGGTTAATTAGGTGAGAAAAATTGGCGGGGTGCGACGATTTTTGCCACCGAGTACGCCGCCCTAGCGCCTATCTTCAAGTACAATTGCCCACATACGTTGTTTAAATACCCTATTTACATACTATCCCACATACGGTTCTAAGTACGATGCGGGCAAATTTCTTAAGAGCAAGTGTCTATGACCACCACACCGTTGCAAAATGATCGTTTTCTTCGCGCTCTCGCGCGCCAGCCTGTCGACCGCACGCCAGTATGGATGATGCGTCAGGCTGGACGCTACCTGCCGGAGTACCGCGCCAGCCGGGCCGATGCAGGCAGCTTTATGGATCTGTGCCGCAACCACGATCTAGCCTGCGAAGTCACCCTCCAGCCGTTGGAACGCTACCCGCTGGATGCTGCGATTCTGTTCTCGGATATTTTGACCATTCCAGATGCAATGGGATTGGGACTCTATTTTGAAACTGGCGAAGGCCCCAAGTTTCGCAAAACCGTGCGCACGCCAGCAGAAGTAGCTGCACTGAGCGTGCCCGATGCCGAGCGCGATTTGGATTACGTGATGCGTGCAGTGTCGACCATTCGCCGTGAGTTAAATGGCCGCATGCCACTGATTGGCTTTTCCGGTAGCCCCTGGACGCTGGCGACGTACATGGTCGAGGGCGGCTCCAGCAAGGATTTCCGCCACCTGAAAACCATGCTTTACGATACGCCGGATACCATGCACCAGTTGCTGGATACGCTAGCGCATGCAGTGACCGATTACTTAAATGCCCAGATTCGCGCAGGTGCTCAGGCGGTACAGATTTTTGATACTTGGGGCGGCGCACTCTCTACACCAGCGTATCTTGAGTTCTCACTGCGCTATATGGAGCAGATCGTTTCTGGATTGATCCGCGAACATGACGGACGCCACGTACCGGTCATTCTGTTTACTAAAAATGGCGGCCAGTGGCTTGAGCATATCGCCTGTGCCAGTGCTGATGCGCTAGGTATCGATTGGTCTACCGAGCTTTCTGATGCCCGCGCTCGCGTTGGTCATAAAGTCGCTCTGCAGGGCAACCTTGATCCCAATGTGCTGTTTGCTCGCCCATCGGCTATTCGGGCAGAAGTGGCCCGCGTGCTGGAGAGCTACGGTCGCGGCCCGGGCCACGTGTTTAACCTGGGTCACGGTATCAGCCAGTTTACCAACCCGGATAACGTCACTGCCTTTATGGAGGCGCTGCACGAGCTAAGTCCGCAGTACCATCGGGATATCCCAACCCAACCAAATACATCACACTCAGGAGCCAATTGATGAGCGAATTACGCGACGACCAGTGGTTTACCGAAGTCTTTGATAGCCACGGCAGCGCTTTCTCGCTGAAGATTTCTGAAAAGCTGCTGGATGTACAAAGCCAATATCAACACCTGGAAGTCTATGCCACCGAGACTTACGGCAACCTGATGGTATTGGATGGCTGCGTGATGCTAACCGAACGCGATAATTTTCTTTATCACGAGATGATTGCTCACCCTGCTTTGTTTACCCACCAAGACCCCAAACGGGTGGTGATTATCGGTGGTGGCGACTGCGGCACCTTAAAAGAGGTGTTACGCCACCCAGGCGTTGAGAAAGTTACCCAGATTGATATCGACGAAGAAGTCACCAAGGCCTCAGAGCGCTTCTTCCCTACGCTGGTTGAATCGAATAACGATCCGCGCGCGGAATTGTTGTTCGCCGATGGCGTAAAGTGGGTGAACGATGCACCAGATGAGAGCATCGATGTATTGATTATCGACTCTACCGACCCGGTAGGTCCCGCCGAAGGGCTGTTTAAAACCGACTTTTTAAAGCGCTGCCACCGTATTTTGAAAAGTGGAGGTGTGATAGTGCAGCAGAGCGAATCACCGCTATACCATAGTGGCTCGATCATTCGTGAGCTGCGCAACGATATGCAGGAAGCCGGATTTGACAGCGTTGCCACGCTCCCCTTCCCTCAGCCGGTTTACCCTTCAGGCTGGTGGAGTGTCACGCTGGCGGGCAAAGCCACCGACGTTAACACCTTCCGCGAGCAAGCAGCCACCGAGCACGAAATGCCGCTACAATACTACACAAGTGATGCCCACCGTGGTGCGCTAGCGCTGCCGCCGTTTATGCGTAAAGCCTTCGCATAAACGTGCGATGCTACGTTTCGCTGAGGCCGGGCATTGCTCGGCCTTTTTTATGGGCTTACGTTGGCTGACCCTTTCACGTGAAGGAATAACAAATGAATAACGCTCGTTGGTTGGGATTTGGACTCGGAATATTAGTACCTGTGATGGCCATGGCCGGCAGTACCTTGGACACCGTTCAAGAACGCGATAGCGTGCGCTGTGGCGTTAACGCCGCCCAGCCGGGCTTTTCGGCATTAGATGATGGTGGTCAATATCAGGGGCTGGACACCGATGTGTGCCGCGCCATTGCCGCTGCGGCGCTAGGCGACGCGACAAAAGTGGATTTTGTGCCACTCGACTCAGTGGAACGTTTCACTGCACTGCAGTCCGGTGAAGTAGACGTTCTATCACGCACTACCACCTGGACATCAAGCCGTGATACCACCCTGGGCATGAACTTCACCGGCGTGAGCTACTACGATGGCCAAGCCTTTATGGTGGCCAGTGATCTAGGCGTACAAAGCGCTGTAGAGCTTGATGGTGCGGCGGTATGCACCCAGTCCGGCACTACCAGCGAACTTAATCTTGCCGACTACTTTCGCACCCACGGCATGACCTACGATGCGATCGTGTTTGATGCTCCCGAACAGGCGATTGCTGGTTTTGAAGCGGGTCGTTGCGACATTTTGAGTTCCGACGCTTCACAACTTTACGCTCAGCGCATGCAGCTCGCCGACCCCAATATGGCGGTAGTGTTGCCTGAAATCATCTCAAAAGAGCCGCTCGGCCCCGCGGTTCGACAAGGTGACGATCAGTGGTTCAATATTGTGAAGTGGTCACTGTTTGCAATGCTCAATGCGGAAGAACTAGACGTTACGCAAGCCAATGTCGATGAGCAGCTTGGCTCTGAAAACCCAGACGTAATGCGCCTGCTCGGCCAAGACAGTGATGTTGGCGAGCCAATGGGTATCAATCATGACTGGGCGTATCAAATTATCAAACAGGTGGGTAACTACGCGGATATTTATGAACGTAACGTCGGTGCTGACTCTGGCTTCAACATTGCCCGAGGTTTAAACGCTCTGTGGAAAGATGGTGGCATTCAATACGCTCCACCCATCCGCTAGTCCTCCACCACATAACGCAACAAACAACGACATTAGCGGCGCGCACAAAAATAGAGCAATCGTTGTCCGCTAATGTGCGTTTCTGCACCAATACTTTCGTATATAGCGCTCTTTTTGCGTTGAAAAGCGCTGAATTTGTCGACATATCCCTGTTGGCATCTTCCTTGCTAGGTTTAGTTACATGCTCCGGCATGCGTAACTATATTAATTACTTCGAGGGGAAACTAAATGTTCAATAAAAAACACTTGGCGCTGCTGGCGTCTGCTGGCTCACTTAGCTTAGCGGGAATGGCGACGGCACATGCCGACACCTTTGAAGATACTGTTAACCGTGGCGCCGTTCAGTGTGGCGTAAGTGACGGTTTGCCAGGCTTTTCAGCACCAGATGACGATGGTAACTGGCAAGGCTTGGACGTTGATGTATGCCGCGCCGTCGCCGCAGCCGTTCTTGGCGATGCCGAAGCTGTTAACTATATTTCCCTAAACGCCGTTGAGCGTTTTACCGCCCTGCAATCAGGTGAAGTAGACATTCTGTCACGCAACACTACCTGGACCACTACCCGCGACACCACCCTGGGTCTTAACTTCACCGGCGTTAACTTCTATGACGGTCAGGGCTTCATGGTTTCTCGTGATCTAGGCATTTCCAGTGCTGACGAGCTTGATGGTGCATCTATCTGTATCCAGTCCGGTACTACCACTGAATTGAACCTGGCTGACTACTTCCGTGCTAACGACATGGAGTTCGATCCGATTGTATTTGATACCTCTGAGCAAACCGTGGGTGGCTACCAAGCTGGCCGCTGTGACGTTCTGACGTCTGATACCTCTCAGTTAGCCGCACTGCGCATTCAACTAGATGACCCTGAAGCTTCCGTTATTTTGACTGACGTTATCTCCAAAGAGCCGCTGGGCCCTGTGGTTCGTCAAGGTGATGACCTTTGGTTCAACATCGTGAAGTGGTCTTTGTTCGCGATGATTAACGCAGAAGAGTATGGCGTAACTAGCGAAAACGCTGAAGAAATGCTCGACTCAGAAAACCCTGACATTGCTCGCCTGCTTGGCCAAGACGGCAACTACGGCGAAGGCATGGGCCTTGAAGCTGACTGGGCTTACAACATTGTTAGCCAAGTGGGTAACTACGCTGAAAGCTTCGAGCGTAACGTAGGTATGGACTCACCGCTTGAAATTGAACGTGGTGTTAACGCCCTGTGGAACGACGGTGGCTTCCAGTACGCTCCCCCGATTCGCTAAGCGTCTCGCTTGACCCCGGCCCGCCCCCTTTTTAGCTAAAGGCCATGGCGGGCCATCTGATTGACCTTGCGTGCAGCGGAGACGCCATCAATGTCTGTAAGACCCAACATTCGCCCCGCCGGCCACAAGCCGCCGTTCTGGCGAGACCGCGCTAAACGCGCACTTATTTTTCAGCTCATTTTAGTCGCCGTTGTTGCGGCTTTCCTGATCTACATTATCGGCAATACCCAAGACAACCTGAATGCCCGGGGGATTACCACTGGCTTTGGCTTCTTAACTAACACAGCTGGCTTTGGTATTGGTCAAACCTTAATCGAGTACTCCTCCCGAAGCAGCTATGGCCGTACGTTCATCATTGGTTTGCTCAACACGCTGCTGGTGGGTGGGTTAGGCGTATTAGCAGCCTCTATTATCGGTTTCATTGTAGGTATTGCGCGGCTATCGCCCAACTGGCTGATTGCTAAGCTGGCAAATGCCTATATCGAAACGTTTCGTAATATCCCACTGCTGCTGCAGATTTTCTTCTGGTATTTCGCGGTTCTGCGCACACTCCCCAGTGCCCGGGATAGTATGGCGTTTGGTGAAGTCATCTTTCTGAATGTTCGTGGGTTGTTCTTACCTGAACCGCTGTTTGAGTCGGGCTTTGGTCTGATTCCCGCGACGCTGATTGCCGCCATCATTGCCAGTATTGCGCTGATCATCTGGAACAAACGACGCCATGAAGCTACCGGCAAGCGCCTGCCTGCAGGCTGGATTTCATTAGCGTTGATTATTGGTCTCCCTATGCTGGTATTGGTGGCCACTGGCGTCCCCATCACATGGGATGTGCCGGAACTTCGCGGTTTTAATTTCCGCGGCGGCATCACTATTATTCCAGAGTTCCTAGCCCTGTGGTTGGCGCTCTCCATCTATACCGCATCGTTTATTGCAGAAATTGTGCGCTCAGGTATCCAGGCTATTCCTCATGGTCAAACGGAAGCCGCACAAGCATTGAGCCTGCCGCGCAAGCTGGTGCTACGGTTAGTGGTGATTCCTCAAGCCATGCGCGTCATCATTCCGCCGCTCACTAGCCAATATCTCAACCTGATTAAAAACTCGTCCCTGGCCACCGCCATCGGCTACCCGGATCTTGTCTCGGTATTTGCCGGCACTACGCTCAACCAAACCGGTCAGGCAATCGAAGTGATTGCGATGACCATGGCGGTTTATCTGATCATCAGCTTGCTGGTGTCCATGTTCATGAACTGGTTCAACGCTCGCGTTGCGCTGGTCGAACGCTAAGCCGGAGGCGACCCAATGATTCACAATACAGAAGTGATTCCCGCACAACCGGCTCCTAAAGGCACCATTGGCCCGATTGCCTGGTTACGTGGCAACTTGTTTAACGGCCCTATCAATAGCTTGTTCACGCTGCTGGGCCTGTATGTGCTGTATCTGCTGGTGGTACCTACGATTCAGTGGGCATTTATTGATGCCGACTGGGTAGGTACCAGCCGCGAAGATTGTTCCCGGGTAGGTGCCTGCTGGGTATTTGTAAACGCGCGGTTCAATCAGTTTATGTACGGGCTCTACCCAAGCAGCGAATATTGGCGCGCCAATATTGTGTTTGGTATGTTCGCCGCGATTATCGCCTGGATGGTGATCCCGCGTTTACCCTTCAAACGCTGGGTAGCGGTGTTCGCGTTGTTGGTGTTCCCGGTGATCGCTTATGTATTGCTACATGGCGGCTACTTCGACCTACCGCGGGTTTCCACACACCGCTGGGGCGGCTTAATGCTGACCCTGCTACTGGCAACCGTGGGGATGGTGGGCGCACTGCCAATTGGTATCGTGCTGGCGCTCGGGCGGCGTTCGAATATGCCGATCGTAAAAAGCTTTTGCGTGATTTTCATCGAGTTTTGGCGCGGCGTACCGCTGATCACCATTCTGTTCATGGCCTCAGTCATGTTGCCGCTATTTTTGCCCACAGGTATGGGCGTTGACCGCCTTGTACGCGCCTTGATCGGCCTTACGCTGTTCCAAAGCGCCTACATGGCTGAAGTTATTCGTGGCGGCCTGCAGGCCATACCCAAAGGCCAGGAAGAGGCTGCAGCGGCATTGGGAATGACGTATTGGAAGCGCATGGGGCTGATTGTGATGCCGCAGGCACTGAAAATGATGATTCCCGGCATCGTCAATACGTTTATCTCGCTGTTTAAAGACACCACCCTGGTGATGATTATCGGGCTGTTTGACCTGTTGGGCATTGTGCAAGCGGCGCTTTCTGACTCGCGTTGGCTGGGCTTCTCGCTAGAGGGCTATGTGTTTGCAGCGTTCGTCTTCTGGATCTTCTGTTTCAGCATGTCGCGCTATAGCCAATACCTAGAACGCAAGCTAAATACCGGCCATAAGCGCTAATGCCGCTTCCCGAATTTTTAACGCCAGGTTTTTTTGAGTAGGATTTCAACATGACACAAGCAGCCACCAACGCCTCTGACCTGATGGTCGAGATGCGCAACGTCAACAAGTGGTACGGCGATTTTCACGTATTGCGTGATATCTACCTGGAAGTAAAGCGCGGCGAACGTATCGTAGTGTGTGGCCCTTCAGGCTCTGGCAAATCAACGCTGATTCGCTGTATCAATCACCTCGAAGAGCATCAAAAAGGTGAAATCGTGGTGGGCGGTATACCGCTGACACAAGATGTGAAGCGTATTGAGCAGATTCGCCGCAGCGTGGGCATGGTATTTCAGCACTTTAACCTGTTCCCCCACTTAACTGTGCTGGAAAACTGCTGTATCGCGCCGATGTGGGTGCAAAAGAAGCCGCGCAAAGAGGCCGAAGCACTGGCCATGGAGTACCTGGAACGCGTACGTATTGCCGAGCAGGCGACTAAGTACCCAGGGCAGCTCTCCGGTGGTCAGCAGCAGCGTGTGGCCATTGCTCGCTCGTTGTGCATGCACCCCGACGTCATGCTATTTGACGAACCCACCTCTGCTCTTGATCCCGAGATGATCAAGGAAGTGCTGGACGTCATGGTTGAGCTAGCGGAAGAGGGTATGACCATGATCTGTGTCACCCACGAAATGGGCTTCGCCAAAAAGGTGGCTGACCGAGTGATCTTTATGGATCAGGGGCAAATCATTGAAGAGAACGCGCCGGAACCATTCTTCAATGACCCACAGTCAGAGCGTACCAAGCTGTTCCTTAGCCAAATACTTGGGCATTAATCCACAGGCCTAACGCCAAAGCAGCTGTTGATAAGTACGTCATTATGGGTCTCAAATGAGGCCCATGATGTTTTAAAAACGTTAAAAATCAGCAAACCACCCACTTGTCATCGCGATCGTAGCGCGGCGATCTTGAGGTTATCCTGCCCCTACAAACAAGATTGCTTCTTCGCTCCGCTCATCGCAATGACATCATTCAAAAAGGATAAGCACATGATTGAAAAGCTCTTTATTGACCGTGCGCCGCAGCCTATTGCGCCCTTTTCCCACGCCTGCCGTGTGGGCGACTTGGTATTTATCACCGGGCAAATGCCAACGGTGCCTGAAACTAACGAAATGCTCTTGGGCACCTTCACCGAGCAGACCCATCGCGTGATGCAAAACCTGGCCATTGTGCTGGAGGAAGTGGGTAGCGCATTTGAGTACGTGGTGCAGTCTCGGGTGTTTATTACCAATATGGGCCACTTCGAAGAAGTGAATAAAGTTTACGCCAGCTACTTTCCCCAGCCGCTGCCCACACGCACCTGCATTGGTGTTACCGGCTTGGCTGGCGGCGCCGATGTGGAAGTCGATATGATTGCCTGGATTCCACCCAGTAAAGACTAAATACCCACTTGGATAATGTTGGCCGGCAGTAACGCTTTCTGCTCACGGTGCTGGGAAAGCGGCTTATTAGCCAGCGACGTGAGCAGAATTTGCAATGGATCCCCATGGCTGACCAGCACAATAGTTTCACCACTCACTTTCTGCTCCCACTCCTCAATGACCGCACGCATGCGCCCTGCCACTGCGCTTAACGCTTCTACTTGGCGGTTAGTGTGCTCGGCATCTTCGGCATCCATCGCCCACACCCCAGGATAGCGATCATCACCCTGCCCCTCTAACTCGCCAAAATGGCGTTCGCGTAAGCGTATATCCACGCTAGGCACCAATTCAAACCTGGCGGCCACACGGGCGGCCGTTTGGCTGGTGCGCAAAAAATCCGAATGCACTACGTGTGTTGGCACGGGCCACGGCCAATCTGCCACTAGCTGGGCAAGTTGTTGCTCACCCAGTTCGGAAAGACCAAAGGCCGTAATGCCCCGTTCTGGTGAACTAACGATGACACCCTGTTGATTGGCTTGGCTATGACCATGGCGCATTAGTAAATAGCGGTTACGCCAATGGTCGGAAGGTACCTGGAAAGTATTTGACATAAGTTTGTCATAAACCCTAGATTGGAGGTGTCTGTTTTCGAAAATAACCATCCTTCGCGCTAAATGTCCACTTACGAAACATTTTATGCTCTCTAAGTGGATAAAACGCAGCGAAGGGAACACGGCGAAGTAAGCATTTAGAATACAAAATCAGCTTGAACACAAAAATAACGCACAAATGAGGCTCAACATGGCAACTGCATTTTTCCACAAGCGTCCACTTGCGATGCTCACCGCTACATCCCTCTTGCCACTAGCACTGCTATCGTCCCCTGCCTTTGCTGAATGCGAGCGCGGTGATCTGGATGCGATCTATTGTGATGAAGATGGCGATATGGTCGCTGACCGCCCTACCGATGAATCCGAGTGGGTTAACCCCGACACGCTGATTTTCGCTTATACTCCCGTTGAAGACCCTGCCATCTATACCGATATCTGGCAGCCGTTTATCGATCACCTTGCTGAAGTGACCGAGCGCGACGTGCGCTTCTTTGCGGTGCAATCAAATGCCGCGCAGGTAGAAGCCATGCGCAGCGGGCGACTGCATATCGCCGGTTTCTCAACAGGGCCTACGCCTTTTGCGGTTAACCTAGCGGGTGCGGTGCCCTTTGCCTTAATGGGCTCTGACGACGGCCAATTTGGTTATACCCTACAGCTGTTTACCCACGCCGACTCCGATATTCATGAGCTGGAAGACCTTAAGGGTAAACGCGTTGCTCACACCTCGCCTACCTCTAACTCTGGCAACCTAGCGCCCCGCGCGCTGCTGCCAGAGCTCGGCATCACCCCTGACGAAGACTACGAAGTGGTCTACTCCGGCAGCCATGACCAATCCATGCTCGGGGTAGTGGCCCAAGACTACGATGCTGCCCCGGTAGCCTCAGAAGTAGTGGATCGCATGGCAGCACGTGGTCTTTATGATGAAGAAGATGTACGCCTGGTCTACGAATCTGATCGCTTCCCCACTACCTCTTACAACTATGCCCATAATTTGCACCCGGATTTGGTCGAAAAAATCGAAGAGGCTTTTTTCAGCTTTGATTTTGTCGGTACCGAGCTTGGTGAAGAGTTTGAAGGCGTCGAGAAATTCATCCCGATCAACTACCAGGATAACTGGCAGGTGATTCGTACCATCCAAGCGGCGAATAACGTGCGTTACACGCCCGAAAACCTGGAAGAGTAAAACCTGAGTTCAAGCAATAAGTGCAGCACCGCCACCGGCGGTGCGGTTATTTATTCGACGATGGAAGCGAACACATGCTGGAAATTACGAATCTGGTCAAACGTTATGGCCATGATGAAGCCGTGCTTAAAGGGCTAGACCTCAAGGTAGAGGGCAACAGCGTTGTTTCTATCGTTGGTGCCTCGGGTGCCGGCAAGAGCACCATGCTGAGGTGTATCAATCGGCTGGTCGAACCAACCTCCGGCTCTATCAAGCTTAACGGCACTGAGCTGGTGAACTTGAAAGGGGGCGACTTACGCCGCGCGCGGCGCAAAATTGGCATGGTGTTCCAAGGCTTTAACCTGCTGGATCGGTTAACGGTAATGGAGAACGTGCTGGCTGGGCGATTAGGCTACGTCAATCTCTATCAAGCAATTTCCCGCCGCTACCCCCAGGCCGACATCGAACGCGCCTTTGTGTTGATGGAGCGGGTTGGCATTGCCCACTACGCCAACAAGCGAGCCGATGAGCTTTCCGGCGGCGAGCGCCAGCGAGTCGGCGTTGTGCGCGCACTGATGCAAGAGCCGGAAGTACTACTTGCCGATGAGCCCACTGCCTCGCTTGACCCGCGTACTTCTGAACAAATTATGATTCTGCTGCAAAGCCTGGCCAGCGAGCTTTCACTGCCGGTGCTGATTAATATTCATAACGTTGCTCAGGCTAAAACCTATACCGAGCGGATTGTCGGCTTACGCCACGGCAAGATGATTTTCGATGGCGCGCCTGCTGACTTCAACAAAGAGGCACTAGACGCCATCTACGGCGGCATTGAAGCGCCGGATGAGTCAGTTGCCGATACGCCAGCGGAGGAGCGCTCCCATGACTCCGCCTGACGCTCACACGTCCGTGCCTCGCACCTGGAAGAAACCCCCGTTTATTGCTAACCCTTTGCTGCGTTATGGCTTGATCGTGATCGCGGTAGTTTATCTGGTGTGGGCATTTGGCTCGCTACCGTTTAACTGGGCGCGTATTTCTGAAGGTTTACCTCGCGCAGCACGTATTTTTAGCGGTGGGTTTCCACCCAACCTTGAACGCTACGGGCTGTTGATTACCGGCTTTAAAGAGAGTTTTCAAATCGCCATTTTGGCCACGCTGCTGGGGGTTTTCCTCTCGATACCTTTTGCCGTGATGGCTGCACGCAATATTGCTCCGATGCCGATTTATATCATTGGACGGGCGGTGATTATTGTATCGCGTAGTTTCCACCCAGTGATCGTGGCCATCCTGTTTGTGGCCGCCGTCGGGTTTGGCCCACTAGCAGGCATTCTCACACTAACCCTCTATTCGATTGGCTTTGTCGGCAAACTACTTGCCGAAGAGATCGAAGAGATTGATTGGGGTCAAGTAGAGGCAATGAAGGCCGCCGGCGCTGGCTATATCGCCATCCTGTATTACGCGGTATTCCCACAAATATTGCCACGCCAAGTGGGCCTTTCCATGTATCAACTGGACAGCAACCTACGCGCCTCAGCGGTGGTCGGCATTGTGGGTGCAGGCGGTATTGGTGGCACCTTAATGAATGCCTTTGGACGCTACGACTACGATTTCGCCTTTGCGATTTTGCTCATTATCATCGCGGTCATTTTGCTCAGCGAAGGTATTAGCGGCTGGGTAAGGAAAAAAATATGGTAGATCATGCACA
This sequence comes from Halomonas sp. NPDC076908, assembly GCF_050269715.1. Classification (NCBI taxonomy): domain Bacteria; kingdom Pseudomonadati; phylum Pseudomonadota; class Gammaproteobacteria; order Oceanospirillales; family Halomonadaceae; genus Halomonas; species Halomonas sp. NPDC076908. The sequence goes on from NZ_JBNNIW010000004.1 coordinate 99,429, forward strand.
GCAGCTTGCCGACCGGGTTTGGCAACGCTACGACCGCAAACAGCGCCTTATTCGCTATGCCGTTCTTTTAGCCACCTTGATGGTGGTGGTATGGGCAGTACGCGATATTGATATCTTCTGGCCCTGGGTATGGGATGCGCCTAATCAAATTTCTGGGCTTGGCGGGCGCATGTGGCCACCCAGTGCTGCCGGACTAAACGGCATTATTGCGGCCTTAATTGAGACCGTGCATATCGCCACTCTGGCTACCTTCTTAACGATTTTTTTAGCCCTGCCGGTCGCCTTTATTGCCGCACAAAACACCACGCCCAATAGGGCCTGCTTGTGGCTGGGGCGCTTTATCCTGGTCTCTAGCCGCTCGGTAAACACCATCATCTGGGCACTGCTGTTCGTGGCGATTTTCGGCCCTGGCGTGCTCGCAGGCATTCTCGCCATCGTGTTTCGATCCATCGGCTTTATCGGCAAGCTTATGGGCGAAGCGATAGAGGAGATTGACCGCAAGCCGGTAGAAGCGATGGAAGCCACCGGTGCCTCCAAGGCCAAGGTGATTGCCTACGCGATTGTGCCCCAAGTGATGCCCGCTTTCTTTGCCATTGTGATACTGCGTTGGGACATCAATATCCGCGAATCAACCGTATTAGGGTTAGTGGGAGCAGGCGGTATCGGGGTTATTTTGCAGGGTGCGATTGATACCTTCGCCTGGCCTACCGTGGCCACCATCTTGATTGCCATCATCGTACTGGTACTGATTGGCGAAGCGATCACCAGTGTTCTGCGCAGCAAAGTACTGTAGCCCGCTTTACTTAAGCAGGGGCAAGCGTTTGACCTAGCGCCAAACGCTTGCCATGGTTAGATGACCATCAACGACATGGAGTATGCACAACGATGACAACCTATATCGTGGTAGCCGACGCCGCTCGTGCACGTATTTTTACCCGTGATGCCTTAACGCTAGCGGAGCAAGAGAGCATGGTTCACACCGAAGGACGTCTGCACGAAGGTGACTTGGTCACCGATAGTCGCGGCGATGTGCACGAGTCGATGTCCACTACCTCGCGCTCGGCAGGCCAGGAGAACTCAGCCTCAAAACACGAAAACGAGCTATTTGCCAAAAAGGTCGCTCAACGTCTTTATAGCGCTCGAGTAGATAACAGCATGGAGAAGCTGATCATGGTTGCGCCGCCCAAGTTCTTGGGCCTGCTGCGTGAAAAGCTTGATGGCCCTACGCAGAAGCTTGTGATTCACTCCCTCTCGAAAGACCTGAGTAAAGCCTCGCTAGCAGATATACAGCACGCTGTTAGCGATTTGCGTTAGACGCTATATATTCCCAACCTGTTAATTAATCTAAAGTAGTTGTCGCTCTCGCCGATATTCATATGACATTCCGATGAAGACGAGAGCGACTATGTTTTCTACTTTACGTGCACGTATCTTGCTAGCCGCCCTGACGGCCATTGTCCTAGCGCTCGTCATCAATGGCATTGCCAGCTACACCACCGTTAAACACCACAATAATCAACAGATCAGCCGCAACCTCAGCGCTGTAGTGAACGGTAACACTCAGGCCCTCAACGAGTGGTTTAATGCCCGTTTCACCATGCTTGCAAGCATGGAAGAGGCCGTGACAAGCGATGCTCCTCTTGCCGCAATGCGCCAGCTTGCCGTTTCAGGTGACTTTATGACGGCTTATATCGCTTACCCGAATACTTCTGAAGCTTTTTTTTCTGATGACTGGCAGCCTCCAAGCGATTACGATCCCCGCCAGCGTCCTTGGTACCAAGACGCTGTGAGCGCACAAGACACTATCATCACTGCGCCTTATGAAGATGCTCAAACAGGTGGATTGATTGTTACTTTTGCCCGCCCTTACTACCAAAATGGTGAGCTTGCAGCAGTTATTGGGGGTGATATTGCCATCAATGATGTGGTTGATATTGTGTCCAACATTGCTCCCACGCCCTCTAGCTTTGCCTTTTTAACCACGGAAGATGGCACTTTAATCGCTCACCCTGATGCCAATCTCACTCTTGAACCCTCCACCATATTAAGCAGCGCTCTCACCACTTCCAAACTGCAACAGATGATTCAGGCAGATAGTCCACAGGCCTTATCGCTTCAAAACAGCGACAAACTCTTGATGGGCAGCGATGTAGGAGGAAGCAGCGGCTGGCAGTTAGTTGTGGCTTTGGATGAAAAAGAAGCAACCGCAGGCCTACGTGCCATCGCCACAACGTCAATTGTGACGTTGCTAATTGTCGCAGTTATAACCGCACTGGTATTTGGGCTGCTGCTTTCACTGCTACTACGCCGCTTATTAGTGGCACGTGACGCAATGGACAACATTGCATCAGGAGAAGGTGATTTAACCCAGAGACTGCCTGAAGAGGGCAATGATGAAGTCACTCAGATTGCCAGCGCCTTCAACCGCTTTGTGGGCAAAATGGAAGCTGTTTTAATCGATGTGCGCACTAGCAGCGAATCAGTTCACCACGCGGCCAATGAAATCGCGATGGGTGGTCAGGATTTATCCCGACGTACCGATAACGCGGCCGCTAGCTTGCAGCAAACGTCTGCCTCGATTGAAGAAATCACTAGCACTGTTCAACACACAGCTGCCTCGGCCCAGGAAGCCAACAAGCTCTCTCAAACCGCTTCAGAAGTAGCCAACGAAGGTGGAAAAGTGGTGGCGAATGTTGTGACCACCATGGAAGGTATCACTCAAGCCTCTGACAAAATCGGTAATATCGTCACCCTCATGAACAGCATTGCCTTTCAAACCAACCTCTTGGCACTCAATGCTTCGGTAGAAGCAGCCCGTGCGGGTGAACATGGGCGCGGCTTTGCAGTAGTGGCCGATGAAGTACGTAAACTCGCTGGACGCAGCAGCGAAGCGGCTAACGATATTCAAAAGCTAATTGAAGACTCCCAAACCAGAGTGAATAACGGCACCACATTAGTGCGCAATGCAGGCGCGACCATGGATAATATCGTCGCGCATATTACTCGGGTGAGGGATGTTCTAGAGGAAATTAATGCCGCTACCCGTGAGCAGAGCGATGGTATTAATCAGGTCAATATTGCCGTTGCCGAACTCGATCGTATGACCCAGGAAAACGCTGCCATGGTGGAAGAGTCCACCACTGCGGCCGAGCAGTTGAAAGAACAGGCGGATCACCTGTCAGGCACGATTAGTAGCTTCAAGCTGTCTCAACATCCCGCTGCACCGCTAACATTAAATTCGCAAAAAGCCATATCAGCCTATTAATTCACTAAGGAATCGGCGGTAGCACTATATCGTCGCTACGCTTGGCACCGGCGGTCATCTCTCGGCAAAGCCTTAGGAACTCACGCACGCCGGTGGTCAGATACTTATGGCGATGCCAGATAAACGTAAATTGACGTTTTAGATCCAACTCCGGCGTGGGCAGTGGCACTAAGCTGCCACGCCGGAACGCATCACGTAAGGCTAAGCGCGAGACGCAGCCAATCCCCAAGCCTGACTCCACCGCGCGTTTAATACCTTCGGTATGCTCAAGCTCCAGCAAGGTGTTAAAGCGGCTGCGGCGGTGCCGTGCGGCGTGCTCCAACGTCATGCGCGTGCCAGACCCCTCTTCGCGCATTATCCAGTCCTCACGCAGCAATTGCTCAAGCTCAAGGTGTTCACGGCCCGCGAGCGGGTGGCGTGGTGAGCAAAACACGCACAGCTCATCCTCAACCCACGGCTGACTGATGATCATATCGTCGTCACACTGCCCTTCAATTAACCCCAAATCCAGCGAGTGCTGACGGACGCCTTCGATAATATGGCGCGTATTGCGCACCGCTAAGCGCACCCGGCTACCGGGATGGCGCTGCATAAAGTCGCTAATGAGCAGTGTGGCCAAATAGTTACCAATGGTCAGAGTAGCGCCGACATCGAGCGTACCGACCCCTTGCTGCCCGCGCAGCAGCTCTTCAATCTCTTCACCACGGTCAAGCAGTGCCACCGCTTTGGGCAGCAGTTGAAAGCCGAGCGCATTTAATTTTAGGCGCTTGCCAATACGATCTAGCAATTGGCAATCAAACTGACGTTCAAGCTCTGCAAGCGCCGTGCTGGTCGCCGATTGAGACATGGAGAGCGCCCGGGCCGCATGGGAGACACTCTCATGTTGAGCGACCGCCACGAAGACCTCTAATTGCCGCAGGGTATAGTGCATCAATATGACCTATATTTAAGAGCTATATCTATTCTACAGATAAGTGTTATCACTATAATTCACTTAACAGATATACCATTCATTGCTTAGAATTACTGACAACAGATTTACTATTTTTTATTCTTTTTAGGAATATGATCGACGCAGTGTAACGCTCGCGTCGTCTAATGGAGAAAACGGCATGAGTAAGTTTGCTCTGGAAGAAGTGCTTAGCGTTCACCACTGGAACGATACATTGTTCAGCTTCCGCACCACTCGCGAACGCAGCCTGCGCTTCAAAACCGGCCAATTTGTCATGATTGGTTTGGAAGTGAATGGCAAGCCGTTGATGCGTGCTTACTCGATTGCTAGCCCCAACTACGAAGATCATCTTGAGTTTTTCAGCATCAAGGTACCTGATGGCCCGCTTACCTCACGCCTTCAGCACTTAAAAGTGGGCGATCAGATTATGGTTAGCCGCAAGCCCACTGGCACCCTGGTTACCGACGACCTGCTACCTGGCCGCAACCTGTATATGCTTTCGACCGGTACAGGCTTGGCGCCATTTATGAGCTTGATTCAAGACCCCGACGTTTACGAGCGCTATGAGAAAATCGTACTGATTCACGGCGTGCGCGAAGTCTCTGAGCTGGCTTACGCCGATTTCATCACTAAAGAGCTGCCCGCCCATGAGTACCTGGGTGAAGAGGTGACTGAAAAGCTGGTGTACTACCCCACCGTTACTCGTGAAGAGTTTCATACCATGGGGCGCCTGACAGACCATATCCGTTCGGGCAAACTGTTCGAAGATACCGGCTTGCCGCCTATCGATCCACGCCAAGACCGCGCAATGATTTGTGGTAGCCCGGCAATGTTGGACGATACAAGCGCTCTGCTTGACGAGCTGGGTTTGAATATCTCACCGCGTATGGGCGAACCGGGCGACTACGTCATCGAGCGTGCGTTTGTGGAGAAGTGAGGCGTAAATGGTGAGTGGTGAGTGGTGAGTGGTGAGTGGTGAGTAGAAAAAATTCTCGCTACTACCATGATCGCATCATTAATACAAAGCCCCTGCTGGAGATGATCCACAGGGGCTTTGTGCCACTTACCACTCACAACTTACTACTCACTACTTACCATTCACCCTTCACCTATTTAAACCGCGTCTTTACCCGTTTCGCCAGTACGGATACGAATTACCTGTTCAAGTGGCATAACGAAGATTTTACCGTCGCCAATTTTACCTGTGTTAGCGACCTGAGTGATCGCATCAATCACTTGGTCAGCCATATCATCGTCTACCGCTACTTCAAGCTTCACTTTGGGCAGAAAGTCCACCACATATTCCGCGCCGCGATACAGTTCGGTGTGCCCTTTTTGGCGTCCAAAACCTTTCACTTCCGTTACCGTTATACCTTGCACACCGATATCGGAGAGCGACTCGCGCACATCGTCGAGTTTAAACGGCTTGATAATAGCTGTGATTAATTTCATTGCGATATCCTCTAACTGGGTGGCCATGATGGGGTCGGGTTCTACGATTGCTGTACTGCAACCGATCACCGCTAACCAACAGCATACACCGCTATCGGCAGAGAATAAAAAAGCCTCCCCCGAAGGGGAGGCCAGGAAGAGCATCCAGCTCTTGCTTTAGTATCAACTTACTTTTTAACACCAAACTCTGGGTAGGCCTCAAGACCACACTCAGCGATATCGACACCTTCATACTCATCTTCTTCGCTAACCCGCACACCCATTACCGCTTTGATGATCATCCACACCACGAGGCTTGCCAGGAAGACCCAGGCGAAGATACCAGCGATACCGATAATTTGAGCACCAAAAGTAGCGTCGGCATTATTCAATGGCACTGCCAGCACACCCCAAATACCTACAACACCGTGTACTGAGATAGCACCCACCGGATCATCTAGTTTCAACTTATCAAGCGTTACGATGGCAGCAACAACAATCAAACCACCAATCGCACCGATAATCGCAGCGCTTAGTGCAGAAGGCGATAGTGGGTCGGCGGTAATCGCAACAAGGCCTGCCAGCGCGCCGTTCAGTGCCATAGTGAGGTCGGCTTTACGGAACCACAGCTTGGCCAAAATCAGAGCAGCAATGACACCACCTGCCGCAGCGGCGTTAGTGTTTACAAATACTTGCGCAACGTTGTTAGCGGATCCGATATCGGACATTTTTAGCTCAGAGCCACCATTAAAGCCGAACCAGCCCATCCATAGAATCAGGGTACCCAGCGCAGCCAGAGGCATGTTGGCACCAGGAATCGCGTGGATAGAGCCATCTTTACCATATTTGCCTTTACGCGGACCAAGAACCAGGACACCTGCTAGTGCCGCGGAAGCACCCGCCATATGAACAATGCCCGAACCAGCGTAATCAGAGTAACCAACGGCATCTATCCAGCCGCCACCCCAAGTCCAGTAGCCAGAGACTGGATAAATCACCGCGGTCATCACAACAGCAAAGACCAGGAACGACCACAGCTTCATACGCTCAGCAACGGCACCAGAGACGATCGACATGGCCGTCGCAACGAACACAACCTGGAAGAAGAAGTCGGCACGCATGGAGTAGTAAGGAGCGTCATCACCGCCCGCAGTAACTGCATCAACGCTGTTCTCGGTGCCAATCAAGAAACCCAAATTAGGCAAGATACCGCCCTCACCGCTTGAGTACATGATGAAGTAGCCCACCAGCAAATACATGGTGCAGGCAATCGCAAACAGCGAGATGTTTTTAGTTAGAATTTCAGCGGTGTTCTTAGAGCGCACCATGCCCGCTTCGAGCATTGAGAAGCCAGCGGCCATCCACATGACCAGCACGCCGCAAATTAAGAAGTAAAAGGTGTCGAGCGCGTAGCTCAACTCTGTAAACTCGTTCATTGTCTGTTCCCCGTTGCACTATGCAAGCTGTACTAAGAAAAGTTCTACTGAGAAGAGTTGGACTAACAACAGAGTCCGGTTAACTGTGTTTAAACAGCGTCAGCGCCGCGCTCGCCGGTACGGATACGAATCACATCTTCCAGCGGTGTTACAAACACTTTGCCGTCACCGATCTTGCCGCTGTTAGCCGCGCTACAGATCGCATCTAGCACACTTTCCAACCGGGCATCGTCAACAGCGACTTCAACTTTTACCTTGGGTAGAAAGTCGACCACATACTCGGCACCGCGATACAACTCGGTATGCCCTTTCTGGCGGCCAAAGCCTTTTACTTCGGTTACCGTAATGCCCTGTACGCCGTTGTCGGCTAGCGCCTCACGAACGTCGTCGAGCTTGAATGGCTTGATGATAGCGGTGATGAGTTTCATCCCGGATCTCCCTGCTGGATAAGTCCTGCTAGATTAGTAGCGGCACAGCCGCCAGAATAAGCACCTGAACCGTTAATGCGCATACTGTGCCAGCCGTTTTTTTTTACTTATAAGTCAGCCAATTAGCCGCAACATTGAGGGTTTTACAGCCTTTCCCCAGATCAAACCTACGTTCGCAACACGGCTTATGCACCAAAAAAGAGCGTAAGAAAAAGTAGCCTGCTTCATTTCGATGCAGAAAGCACTTTGACAGTAATCGCAGACGATACATGCGAACTTGCCAACTGTTGCGTATCCTTACAGGCAAGCAGTTCATTTTTATATATGACCATTTAGGAGAGAAACATGGCGCCTCAAGACCGCATTAGCCGCCTGGCTCAACAGATCGGCGACCGTTTACAGAATGCCTCCCAAGCGCCGGAAGATATTCAGAAGGGCGTACAGCAAGTCGTCCGTGGCGCCTTTGACCGCCTTGAGCTGGTCTCACGGGAGGATTTTGATATTTTGATGGACGTACTGCAGCGTACGCGCTCACGAGTAGAGGCACTGGAGCGCCAGGTCGCGAATCTTGAAGCCACGGTAGAAGCGTCGGTAGCCACCACAGCCACGCCAATGGAGGCCGAAGTACCGCCGGTACCTACTCCAGAACCCTCTTCAGAAGCTTCTCAAGAAGCCTCTCAAACACCAAACAGCGATGAAGACACCAAGCCCGTTTAAATATGGGTGATCAGTCAGCGGCAATAGAGGCTCTATAATTGCCGCTGGTTAAATCATTAAAGGCACCAAGAAAGAGCAAGCGAAGATAAATAAACAATTTACGTGCAGCTGTTAGAACAGATGTCTTATTAGTAAATACAAATGCTCCAAATTGATGCACCCCTCACCGGATAGCTAACTCCCTACTATTCCCAGCGTCGTTTACTATCAAAAATGTGATCTTTATCCAAGCCATGGCTATTTACCTGCTTTTTCAGCTAAATTCTGATTTGCAAACAATAAACATTATCGTTTAAATACATCTCTTATTTTTTGGATGGCTTTTCCTAACCATGCGCCGCACCACCCTGCTTGCTTTCCTCGCCCGATGTGGTCTATACGCGGTATGCCTGCTGCCGTTTACCAGCGCCCAGGCCCAGTGGGCAGCGGTCGACTGGACCATTGCTGAAACGTTGCTGGCAATTGATGCGCCTGTAGGAAGCGTCGCCCAGCAGAGTGATTACCACCAATGGGTGGGCGAGCCGCGGATCCCCAGCAGTGCCACCGACATGGGGCTACGCACCCAGCCCAATTTCGAACTGCTGGCCCAAGTGCCGCCTGAACAGACGCTCATTTCTTCAATGTTCGCCGGTTTAACACCGCGCCTGGAGCGAATAGCGCCAGTCTCTTCGTTCGCGCTCTACTCCCCCGGTACCGATACCTGGCAAGAGATGCAGACCCTTACCCGCCAGTTGGGCGAATTAACCGAGCGCCAACCTCAGGCAGAAGCGCTGATTGCCCAAACCCAAGAGTTAATGACTAGCCTGCGCGAAACCCGGCCCCCCTCACAGGCAGAAAACGCGCCACTGCTGATGGTGCAGTTTATGGATGCTCGCCACGTACGCGTGTTTGGAGAAAATAGCTTATACAACGCCGTGCTGGAGCAGCTCGACCTTCCCAATGCCTGGGATCAACCCACCAACGACTGGGGGTTTGCGTTAGTGGGAATTGAAGCGCTGGCCCGCTATTCTGAGGCAACGCTTGTCATTATCGACCCGTTGCCCGCCGGGGTCGAAGAGCAACTGGCCAAGAGTGGTCTATGGCAGCAGCTACCCAGCGTGAAACACAACCATCTACTTCGCCTACCACCAGTATGGAGCTTTGGCGCGCTACCCTCCGCCCAGCGCTTTGCCCGGGAACTGACGATAGCGTTGGAGGCACACGATACCGTCCTATCAGACTAAATTGACCAGCAGCAAATACGCTAAGCGCTAGATTTATATTGCAAAGGTAAAGTAGAGTTAGATACGAAGCAGGTAATTTAGCGAGGGAATGCAATGACACTAGCCATTGTCGCCACGCGCGCAGGCGTAGGCTTAGATGCACCGGCGGTGCATGTTGAAGTGCACCTGGCTAACGGCTTGCCGGGCCTAACGCTGGTGGGCTTGCCAGAAACCGCCGTAAAAGAGAGCCGCGAACGGGTGCGCAGTGCGCTAGTCAATGCGGGCTTTGATTTCCCGAATACTCGACGTATCACGCTAAACCTCGCCCCCGCTGATCTGCCCAAAGAGGGTGGCCGCTTCGATCTTCCTATCGCGTTAGGCATTCTCGCTGCCTCTGGGCAAATACCGGTGGAAGCGTTAGAAGGCATGGAGTGCGCTGGTGAGTTAGCGCTGGATGGAAAATTACGTGCCGTACCAGGGATACTACCTTTTGCGCTTGCCACGCGGCGGGCTAAAAAAGCGCTGATCATCCCCCGCGCCTGCGCCGATGAAGCGGCATTGGCAGGTGATTTACCAGTGCTGCCTGCCGACACTCTCTGGCAGGTAGTAGCGCACTTACTCGATCAAGATAAGATTTTCCCACACAAGCTCAGCGCCTCGGTGAAAACCACCTCGCCGGTAGATGATCTGGCCGATGTACGCGGCCAGCAGCAGGCACGTCGCGCACTGGAAGTGGCTGCTGCCGGGGGTCATAACCTATTGTTTGCGGGCCCTCCCGGCACCGGCAAGACCATGTTAGCCAGCCGCCTGCCAGGTATCCTGCCCGCGCTTTCCGAGGAGGATGCCCTGGAAGTGGCCGCGGTGCGCTCGGTCTGCGGCCTACCGCTGGAGGCCGACTGGGGTAAGCGGCCATTTAGGCAACCCCATCACAGTGCGAGTGCCGCAGCGTTGGTGGGTGGAGGCTCAAAACCCAAACCCGGCGAAATTTCACTCGCGCACCACGGCGTGCTGTTTTTAGATGAATTACCAGAGTTCTCTCGCCATGTGCTTGAGGTGCTTCGGCAGCCACTAGAAACTGGAGAAATCCATTTAGCCCGCGCCAGCCATGAACGTCGTTATCCAGCCCGCTTTCAATTGGTTGCCGCTATGAACCCCTGCCCCTGCGGGCACTTGGGCGACCCACGCCAGCGCTGCCAATGTACCGCCAGCCAAATCCAGCGTTATCAAGCGCGACTTTCCGGGCCGCTGCTGGATCGCATCGACCTACAGGTGGAAGTGCCCGCCCTGCCGCCTGAGCAGCTCACCGCGCAAACTCAGGGCGAATCATCAGAGGCCGTTCGCGAGCGCGTCATGGCTGCGCGAGAACGTCAAATGGCCCGCGGCGCGCTAAACAGCCAATTAAGCGGCAAAGCGCTAGAAGCCGCCTGTGCGCTTAACGATGAAGAGCGCGCTTGGCTGGCAGGTGTGCTCGAAAAGCTCAAGCTCTCCGCTCGCGCCTACCACCGCGTGTTACGCGTAGCGCTTACGCTGGCCGATTTACAGGGTGAGCCAAAGCCCACCCAACCACATCTTATCGAGGCTATTGGTTACCGGCAGTTGGATCGAATGTTGAGGGGGGCATAGTGGTAAGAATAGACAGCTCTCGGCGCTCGCTAAGTTGATCCAAAAATCCATCCAGCGCTTCAAACAGCACTTCACGGATAGGGTCCGCCTCGTTTACCAAATGATGGCGGGCTTCCGGGTGGCGATGAATTTCGGCATTGGGAAACTTCTTCTTCATAATCGCTAAATTCCACTCCCAGTCGACGGTCAGATCCTGCTCGCCTTGAAGTATTAAAGTAGGTAAGGGGTTGGGCGCCTGTGCTAATAGCCGTGGCATCCAGCGGCGCATGGCACTCACCCAGGCAACGCTTAAGTTTTCGGACTGCAATGGGTCGTGATCACGTAGAAACTCGGTAAATTGTTCATCCGTCGAATTAGGCCGGTATTTACGCGGCAGCTCTTTTAGAAACGGGCTTGCAATCAAATGCAGCCAACTCGTCTGGCTCCACCCCCAAGGGCGCACCAAAGGCGCTAACAATACGAGACCTGACCAGCCTGACGCCTCCCGGCGCGTCAGCGCATCCGTCGCCAATATCGCGCCACCGGTGCTTTGGCCGATACCCAGCCATGGCTCAGGCGCTAGCCCCTGACTTTTGAGCGTGGTCTGTAAATGAGTCAGACAGTGCTGATAATCATCGAAATCTTCTATTTCCGCCCGCGCACCGCTCGAAAGACCATGACCAGGAAGGTCCCATAGCACTACCCGCCATCCCTTGACCAGCAACCGCTCTAGTAAATGACGATACAGCCCCATATGGTCAAAGTAGCCATGTACCACAAAGGCGGTGCCTACCGGCTGGGGAGGGCTCCATACCTGGCACCATAGCGCAAAGCGCCCAGTATCAATAAAGCCTGCATATACTTCATGCGTATCTATGAGCAGTGCTTCTAGGCCATAGTGATGAAAATAACCTTGCATGGCGTCCGCCAGCACCTCATCCGGCAATAAGCGGGTAAGGGCATTATCGCTCGAAATATGGCGAAACAAGCCTTCCAGATGTTGGAAATCACGCATTGTTGTTTCTCCATAACGCCATTTTTGCTATTGGCTAACGCGCGGCCTTAAGGTCACGTCCCTTATCATTTGGTCGAGCATTTTAACGCTTTAGGGTCTACGCTGTTTACATGCCCGAGCAGGTGTGGAATTATTTTCCATAAATGTATTTTAACCCTGACCGTGGCAAACATATTTCCCCACGGGCATCCTCACAGGAGAAACCCCATGAGCGAGCGTATCACGCGTCACCGTTTACAGGTGGCAGCAGATTTAGACCGTTTCATAAATGAACAGGCGCTACCGGGTACCGGCATTGATGAAAGTGCCTTTTGGGCCGGTGTTGATGCCCTATTTCACGATTTGACCCCTAAAAACCGTCAATTACTCGAAGAGCGCGACACCCTGCAAGAGAAGCTGGATACGTGGCACCGGGAACACCCCGGCCCTGTCCGCGATATGCCGGCATACCGTCGCTTCTTAAAAGAAGTCGGTTACTTAGCAGAAGCACCAGCGAATGTGAAAGCGTCTACCGCCAACGTTGACCGTGAAGTGGCCGTTCAAGCGGGCCCTCAGTTGGTCGTACCCGTGAGTAATGCACGCTACGCACTGAACGCTGCCAACGCACGTTGGGGCAGCCTGTATGACGCTCTCTACGGCACCGATGCGATTTCAGAAGAGGATGGTGCCGAAAAAGGCGCTAGCTTCAACCCAAAACGCGGTGCCAAAGTGATTGCCTATGCCCGTGGCGTGCTTGACCGCGCGGCCCCGCTGGCCACTGGTTCTCACCGCGATGCAGTGAAATACGTCATTCGTGATGAGCATTTAGTCGTTACGCTCGAAGGCGGGCGCGAAACCGGCTTGAAAGATTCCGGCAAGCTGATTGGCTTTACCGGTGAAGCGGCCAAACCTGACGCAATTCTGCTGGCCAACAATGGTCTGCACTTAGAAATTCAGATTGATCCTAGCCACTCGATCGGTAAAACCGACCCGGCAGGCGTGAAAGATGTCGTGGTAGAGGCGGCACTGACCGCCATCATGGACTGCGAAGACTCCGTTGCCGCGGTAGATTCAGAAGACAAAGTCGGTGTTTACAGCAACTGGCTTGGCCTGATGAAGGGCGATCTGGAGGAGAAGATCGAGAAAGGTGACAAAACCTTTACCCGTAAACTGAACGCTGATCGCACTTGGCAAACTACCGATGGCGGTAGCGTGACCCTGCCTGGCCGTTCGCTGATGTTCGTGCGTAACGTGGGTCATCTAATGACCACCCCGGCGATCTTGGATGAGAACGGCAACGAGCTACCCGAAGGTATCCTGGATGCGGTCATCACCTCACTACTTGCCCTTCATGACCTAAAGAAAGACGCCGACCAGCCGCGTAACTCACGCACCGGCTCTGTTTATATCGTGAAACCCAAGATGCACGGCCCTGCCGAGGTCGCCTTCGCCAACGAGCTATTTGGCCGCGTTGAAGACATTCTGGGCATGAGCCGCGATACCCTGAAAATGGGCATCATGGACGAAGAGCGCCGCACCACCGTTAACTTAAAGGCGTGTATTGCTGAAGCAGCGTCACGGGTGGCGTTTATCAACACCGGCTTCCTAGACCGTACTGGCGATGAGATGCATACCGCCATGGAAGCAGGCCCCATGGTGCGCAAGGGCGACATGAAGAGCGCCGCTTGGATTCAGGCCTATGAGAAGAGCAACGTACAAGTGGGCCTTGCTTGCGGCCTGCGTGGACGCGCTCAGATCGGTAAAGGTATGTGGGCCATGCCTGACCTGATGCACAACATGCTTGAGCAGAAAATTGGCCACCCGAAAGCCGGTGCCAACACCGCTTGGGTTCCCTCACCCACTGCAGCCGCGCTTCATGCCCTGCATTACCATCAGGTTAATGTCACCGATGTTCAGCGCGAGCTGGAAGGGTTGGGCGAGCCAGACTATCTGGATGACCTGCTGAGCGTACCGGTAGCGGAAAACGCCAACTGGTCCGATGAAGAGAAGAAGCAGGAGCTGGACAACAACTGCCAGGGTATTCTGGGTTACGTTGTGCGTTGGGTAGAGCACGGAGTGGGCTGTTCGAAAGTACCCGATATTCATAACGTGGGCTTGATGGAAGATCGCGCGACGCTGCGTATTTCCAGCCAGCATATTGCCAACTGGCTGCATCACGGCATTATTGATGCATCGCAGGTGGAAGAGTCACTTAAGCGCATGGCCAAAGTGGTCGATGAGCAGAACGCAGGCGACCCGACCTATACGGCCATGAGCGCTGACTTTGCAGGCTCTACCGCCTTTAAAGCCGCCTCTGACCTGATCTTTAAAGGCCGCGAACAGCCTTCCGGCTACACCGAACCGCTACTGCATGAGTGGCGCCAGGTGCATAAGGCCAAAGTGAATAAGGCGTAGTAAATTCGTGGTATGGTTTAATCAGCCTCGAGGCTTATGCCTCGGGGCTTTTTTATAAGAGGAAAACAACAATGACCATAATGACCGCCGAGCAAATCGAGCATTTTCTAGATGAGGTCTTTCCTCAACGGATGGGCAAGATCGTTAGCGTGGGTGAGATGCGCGCCACCATGCGCTTAGCGATTGGAAACGAACACCTGCGCCCTGGCCCCCGTGTTTCCGGCCCCACCATGATGGGTTTTGCAGATGTGGCCATGTACGTGGCTATTTTGGCGCAAATTGGCCCGGAGCCTATGGCGGTGACCAGCGACTTAAACTGCCATTTCCTCCGCGCTGCCTCCGGCGATCACGATATTATTGCCCACGCCAAGCTGATTAAGCTCGGCCGCCGATTAGCGGTGGGCGAAGTACAGATCTTCTCAGCCAGCGATGACATACGCCCAGTAGCGCATGTCACCGCCAGCTATGCGCTGCCGGCGGTCTAACCCAGCTAGCTTACAGCAGGAAGTTGGTCGAGCATGCGATCAAGTGTCATCGGGTACTCACGCACCCTAACGCCGGTGGCATTATAGATAGCGTTGGCGATGGCGGCCGCTACGCCACAGATGCCCAGTTCACCCACCCCTTTGGCTTTCAGGGGAGATGAAGCCGCATCCGTGGTATCCAGGAAAATAACCTCCTGTTGCGGAATATCGGCGTGCGCCGCCACTTCGTAACTAGCAAGGTCATGATTAACGAAGAAACCGCGGTCCAGGTCGGCAGTTAACCCCTCCATCAAGGCCGCGCCAACGCCCATGGTCATACCGCCGATCACCTGGCTACGTGCCGTTATCGGATTCAGAATACGGCCAGCATCACATACTGCCAGCATACGTCGCACACGCGTTTCTCCGGTATAGGCGTGCACCCCTACCTCGACAAAGTGCGCCGCAAAGGTGCCGATCTGCATGTCGTCTTTGAAGTCGCCAAAATGAACCGTGTCTTCGGCAACAAGCTCTTCGCCGTCGGCGATATCAGCGAGCGCCAAATCAGTATTGCCCGCTACTACACGGCCGTTTTCATAACGTGGCGCATCGACACCCAGCCGCTTGGCGATCTGCTCTTGAAGCGCTAAACAAGCGGCATATACGCCTGCGGTCGCGCTGGCGGCACCGAACTGCCCGCCCGAACCCGAAGAAACAGGGAAGTCGCTGTTGCCCAATCTAACCTCGACGGCCTCCAGCTCAAGCCCCATGGTCTCGGCGGCCGTTTGGGCGATAATCGTGTAGGAGCCAGTACCGATATCCGTCATATCGGTCTCAACGATTAGGTGCCCACCTTGCAAGCGCACCCGTGCCCCAGAATCCATGGTGGGCGCGCCGCGATAGGCACCCGCTACACCGTGGCCAATCAACCACTGACCGTCGCGGGTACTCCCAGGTGTGCGGTTGCGCGCCTCCCAGCCAAATGTTTCAGCACCCTGACGTAAGCATTCGACATAGTGGCGGTCGCTAAAGGGTTTGGAGTCAACTTCTGGGTCAACTTGGGTGTCGTTGAGGATTCTGAATTCGACCGGATCCATGCCCAGCTTTTCCGCCATTTCATCCATGGCAATTTCCAGCGCGGCAAGCCCAGACGCTTCTCCCGGTGCGCGCATATCCGCCGACTCAGGGAGGTTCATGTCGATAGGGTGATGAGCAACGCGACGGTTCGCACCGGCATAAAAAACGCGCGTTTGTTCTACCGGGTTCTCGCCACTGCAGCCGGGCAAGGTATGTGAAATCGCCGAATGATCGAAGGCGGTTATCTTGCCCTGAGCGTCGGCTGCAATACGTAGGCGCTGGATGGTGCCGGAACGGTGGGTGGTATTGTTGAACACCAATGGGCGTGGCAAGGCGAGTTTGACCGGTCGCCCTGAAGCGCGCGAGCCGAGTGCTGCGAGCACCGCATCAGCTCGTAACCAAAGCTTTCCGCCAAAGCCACCGCCCACATAAGGGCTCTCTAAGCAGATGGTCTCGGGCTTAATATTGAACGTGGTTGCCAGGGCCTTACGCGTCCACGCGATCATCTGGTTTGAGGTCCACACCATCATCTGCCCACCATCCGACCAGTCAACAATGGAGGCGTGGGGCTCCATCATGGCATGGCTTTGGGAGGCGGTGCGGTAGACTTCATCCACAGTCACTGCCGCGTTTTGAAAAGCAGCGTCCACGTCACCGACGTCCGATAATGGCTCTCCAGTGTCCTGTAACCGTTCCCAGGCAACTTCCAAATCAAATACGCCGGGCTCCTCCTCATAGCGCACATCAATCAGCGCGGCAGCGCTTCTTGCTTGCTCAAGCGTCTCGGCCACGACAACGGCAATTGCCTGATGATAGTGCGCAATGGTATCGCCCCCAAAAAGCAGTGCCACGTTACTTTTGGCACGCCCTAGCGGCTCCATCTCCAACGTCGTGACGACGGATACAACACCGGGGGCGGCGCGGGCAGCAGAGGCGTCCATATGGGTAATGCGTCCCTTGGCAATAGTCGCACACAGCGGGTAGCCCACCAGCTGGTTCGCCACCACATCATGGCGCTCGTAAGCATAGGGCGCACGCCCCGTCACCTTGAGGGTGGCGTCAATGCGCGAATGGGGCTTGCCGATAATACGAGCGCGATCAAACAGGTTATCTTCCGTTGATTGATTAAAGTCCATGGGTCACTCCTGAGCCAGCAGCGCGGCGAGCGTTCGCTCTGCCAGGGTAAGCTTGTAGGCGTTCTCTTGCGTTGGGCGGGCACCGTCAAGCAGGCGCGCCATGACCGCCTGCGCACCCTCTGGCAGCGCAGCGTCGGCGTCATCACGGCGCCAAGGCTTAGGGGCCACGCCACCGAGTGTGACGCGCCCCGTTCCATCAGGGGCGTGGATCAGTGCAACAGAGACCAAGGCGAAGGCATACGAGGCTCGATCACGCACTTTGAAATAGGCGTGGCGGCCTGCAACCGGTGCGGGTAGCACGACGGCGGTGACCATCTCGCCCTGCTCCAACGCGTTTTCCACCTCAGGCGTATCACCAGGCAACTGGTAAAATTCATCCAGCGTCAGTCGCCGCGCCTCGCCTCGGGGCATCACGGTTTCCACTTCGGCATCTAGCACTCGCAGTGCGACGGCCATGTCCGAAGGGTGGGTGGCAATACATGCGTCTGAAGTGCCGATAATACCCAGCTGGCGCGACGTGGCGCCTTCACCCAGCGCGGCACAGCCAGCCCCAGGTGAGCGCTTGTTGCAGGGCATGCCGGTGTCATAAAAATAGGGACAGCGGGTGCGCTGTAAGAGATTACCGCCGGTGGTGGCTTTATTACGTAGCTGGCCCGATGCACCCGAGACAAGCGCCCGGCTCAATACCGCATAATTACGCCGAATCCGTGAGTCAGCGGCCAGCCCGCTATTGCTGACCAGCGCGCCGACACGCAAACCACCGTCGTCGGTGGGCGTTATATCGTTTAGCCCAGTGCCGGTTACATCAATCAAGTGCAGTGGGGTTTCAATTTCATGCTTCATCAGATCAAGCAGGTTGGTGCCGCCAGCAATAAATTTGGCGCCGGGAACCGTGGCAGCACGTGAGGCAGCCTCGGCCGGGTCGGTCACTCGTTCATAGGAGAAGGCTCTCATGCGCGCTCCTCCGCTACCTGCGTAATGGCTTTTAAAATATTAGCGTAAGCACCGCAGCGGCATAGGTTGCCTGACATCCGTTCGCGAATTTCAGCGTCAGTTACCTCAATAGGCGCAGTTAAATTCGCAGTCACATGGCTCGGAAATCCCGCCTTTATTTCCTTAAGCACGGCTTTTGCCGAGCAAATTTGACCCGGCGTGCAGTACCCACATTGGAAGGCGTCATGCTCGACAAAGGCGTGCTGCATGGGATCGAGATGCTCAACACCACCCATTCCTTCAATCGTCGCGATATCATCGCCCTCATGCATCACCGCCAACGTTAGGCAGGCGTTAATTCGCTGACCATTTACAGATACCGTACAGGCGCCACATTGACCATGGTCGCAGCCTTTCTTTGTACCGGTTAATGTTAAGTGTTCACGTAAAGCATCCAGTAGCGTTGTCCGATTATCCAATTCAAGCTGATGCCTTGCGCCATTGACGACGAAAGAGACGTTAGAGCGCTCCGCGCTACTCTGTGAATTCATAAATAGGTGCCTTCCCTGCTCATTGCGGTCACTTAGTTAATGTCCTAATGTCTTCAGCATAGACATAATTGGCACAAGGTCACCAATGGGATTTTCAATGCCCGCTAGTAATGTCATCGGCTTAGTGATGGCCGCTGGCTACTCGCGACGGTTTGGCCAGCACGACAAGCGCTGCGCCGCGCTTGCCGATGGCCGCTCGCTGTTAGCAACCTCTGTCGCTAACGCGGAGCAAGCCTTTGCTTTGCTACGCGTGGCAATCCGCGCAGAGGATGACGCCAATTTGCTGGGGCTGGCAGAACACACGCCTTTGATTCGTCTTCATCAGGCGCATTTAGGGCTGGGGGCGAGCCTAGCCGAAGCGGTAAGGGCGCTTAGCCACGACGCCCAGCTGAATAGCAGCGAAGCGGTGGCGATTTTATTGGGCGATATGCCCTGGATTAAGCAAGAGACGCTGTTGTCGTTACAGCGGCTAGCCACTGTCAATACCATCGTGCGGCCCTGCCATGCAGGCAAGCAAGGCCACCCTGTCATTTTTGGACGCGCCCTATGGCCAGCACTGGAAGCGTTAAGTGGCAACACCGGTGCCAAAGATCTGATTCGCGACAACGCCGACCATTACCGCGCCTATGATGTGCAGGATGCTGGCACGCTGATGGATATCGACGCGCCAGCGGACTTAGTGGTGCCAGAGCACTTTACCCCTGACGAAGCGTAATGCGGGTTAGCTCAGAGGGCTTACCAAGGCGCAGAGCAAACCCAGGCCATAAGCCTGTACCGTTGTTGACGTAAAGCGTCATGCCTTGAACATCATAAAAGCCTGACACAAAACCATTGTTGGCTTTAGCAACCAGCCGCTCAAAACCTAAGATCATTCCCCCGTGGGTATGCCCTGAAAGCTGAAGATCTACGCCAGCTGAGGCGGCAATAGCGGCGTCCCGGGGCTGATGATCCAGCATAATAATTGACGTATTGTCCGGCGCACCCTCTAGCGCCTCATCAACATTAGGTGCAGGAAAAGCATTTCTGGGGGCTGAAAAATCCGTAACCCCAGCAAGCACTATATTTGCGCCGTCGTTTTCGATCACAACATGCTGGTTAGCTAATGTTTCTATGCCCAGTGCTTGATAGTGCTCCATCCACTCGGGGTAGCCAAAATAGTACTCGTGGTTGCCAGGAATGGTATAGACGCCGTCGGGTGCTGATAGCGCTTGAAGCGGTGCTACATCTGCTAGGCGCACGTCTAGGTCGCCATCGATCAAATCACCGGTAATTACGATTAAGTCCGGCGCTAACGCATTGGTTTGTGACACCACCGCTTCAACCCAGGGGGCTTCAAACAATCGACTGATGTGTAGATCGGTTAACTGCACGATCTCATACCCATCAAACGCCGCTGGCAGTCCTTGAATGGCCGCCTCAACATTCTTGACCGCAGGCACTCGTGCAGCCTGGCTAACGGCAAAAGCAGCCACTCCTAATGCCAGCGCGCCCATGCTATAGCGCAGTACAGGCGGAATGGCGATACGCCGCCGCTTAACCGCTATCACCATAAGCGCTATCAGATCAACGGCTACCTGAAGTACCGCTAGAAATAGCATTGTGCCGAAAATCCAGTTAACGGCCAGCACGATGATTCGTGGTACCTCGGGAGAAAACATGGAGCCAAATGCCAGTAATGTCAGCAAATGGTGCTGTGCAATCAACAGCAGCACTATGCTGAGCAGGAACTTAAACCAGAGTGGCCATTTGAGGGGGGCTAAATATCGTAAAATAACAATAAGGCAGGGAATGGCAACAACGAAATGAAACATTAAAGGTGCTCATGTTAAGTCAGTATAAAACGTCGTGACTAGTGATTGGCCGTTAATGCTACCACGGCCAGCGCCAGCCACCCGGCCATTAGCAGTACGCCGCCGATGGGCGTCACAATGCCAAGATTCAACCCTGCTAACGCCATCACATAAAGCGAACCTGAAAAACACCCAACACCCAACGCCCAAAGCGCCATCACCCAGCGCTGACCAGCCAGCGGCTGTACTTGGCGCCACACCAGTACGAGCATAATGGCCAGCGTATGCCATGCTTGGTAGCGTACGCCGGTTTCAACAGCGCTCACCATGGCTTCGGTAGCGCGTGCCTCTAATCCATGGGCCGCATAGGCACCCAGCATGACCATCATGGCGCCAGAAAGCGCTGCTATACACCACCACACCCTATCTATTCGTTGCATACCGCTCTCCTGATCCACTTTTCTACACACGCTTCGACGCAATCTTTCATTGGCATACATTGTACTGATTGCACCCACGGCGTACCTTGCGTGGCACGAAACCGCTACAATAGTAACTATCTTAAAGAAAGAACTGCCACGACGAATGAGACACGCCTATTTATGTCTATACAGATACGTCTAAACGGTGAACCCCATACGTTGTCGACCAACCTGACCGCCGCTGGCCTAGTTGAACAGCTGGGTCTGAGTGGGCGGCGCATCGCCGTCGAAATTAACGAAGAGATTGTCCCCCGCAGCCAACTCGCCGCTACCCAACTGGTCGATGGTGACCAAGTGGAAGTTGTCCACGCCATTGGCGGCGGCTAAAGGAAACACTATGACGCAACTAACCGATACATCGTCAACAGATGCAGCGCTATCTGACACCCCGTTTACCATTGCCGGTCGCGATTTCCGCTCTCGCCTGCTGGTTGGCACGGGCAAGTACAAAGACTTTAACGAAACCGGCGCTGCGATTGCACAAAGCGGCGCTGAAATTGTTACGTTTGCCGTGCGTCGTACTAATTTAGGCCAGGATGCGGGGGCGCCCAATTTACTAGACGTCATCTCTCCCGCGCGCTACACCCTACTGCCCAACACCGCTGGCTGCTATAACGCTAAAGATGCTGTGCGTACCTGCCGCTTGGCCCGGGAACTGCTTGATGGCCACAACCTGGTAAAGCTGGAAGTGCTCGGCGATGATCATACGCTCTACCCCAATGTGGTGGAGACTCTAAAAGCCGCCGAAACCCTGCTCGCCGATGGCTTTGACGTGATGGTGTACACCAGCGACGACCCCATTGTGGCACGTGAACTAGAGGCCATGGGCTGCTGCGCCATCATGCCACTGGGCTCACTGATAGGCTCTGGTCACGGTATCCAAAACCCACACAACGTGCGCTTAATTGTTGAACAGAGCAGCGTACCGGTACTGGTGGATGCCGGCATTGGCACAGCCTCGGATGCCGCCATGGCTATGGAGTTGGGCTGTGACGGTGTACTACTAAATACCGCTATCGCCCACGCCAAAGACCCAATACGCATGGCCAATGCCATGAAGCTGGCCGTAGAAGCCGGTCGCGACGCATTTTTAGCGGGTCGTATGCCACGCCGTCAATCCGCCGACCCTTCTTCACCTTTTGCTGGCCGTATTAACGGTTAATTGATTCGAGATACCATGACTGAACCCAACGACGCCGTGCCAGACAGTAATGCCACTCCCGAAAGCAACGCCACTACTGGTCCAGAGGGAGCGGATGCACCGCTGCACCGGCGCGGCATTAAAAGCTATGTGATTCGCGCAGGCCGTATGACGCAAGCCCAAGGCCGTGGCCTAGAAGATGTTTGGCCACGCTTGGGGCTAACCATTGCCGATGGTCGTCAAGACCTGGATGCGCTGTTTGGTCGCCAAGCACCGCGGGTAGTCGAAATTGGTTTTGGTATGGGCAACTCACTGATTGAACAGGCCGAAACCCACCCGGATACCGACTTTATCGGCATCGAAGTCCACGCCCCCGGCGTTGGTAAGCTGCTTGATGAAGTGGATAAACGCGGCCTTACCAACCTGCGCGTTTACCGCGAAGATGCCCTCGCCGTGCTTGAGCAGTGCCTGCCGGAAGACTCGCTGACCACGCTGCAGCTATTCTTCCCTGACCCGTGGCCAAAGAAGAAACACCACAAGCGGCGCGTCGTGCAGCCTGCGTTTGTTGAGCTGATCCGCACGCGCTTAATGCCCGGCGGCACCTTTCATATGGCTACCGACTGGGAAGCCTACGCAGAGTGGATGGCAGAGGTCATGGAAGCAGCCCCCGGCTATGCCAACACCGCCAGCGCAGAAACCGCTCCCTACGTGCCGCGCCCAGCGTTCCGCCCGCTTACAAAATTTGAAGCCCGCGGAGAAAAGCTTGGCCATGGGGTTTGGGATTTGATTTATCGCCGAGACGCTTAAAACGAACAATAGCAAAATAGAGCAGCCCTATGCGGGCTGTCTCTACCTACCGCTAGCCTAGACTTTAAGCATTCTAATCTGTGGATAAGTCATCTGTTCGGGCTGCTAATTTATATTAAGCGACGTTAAAATACCCATTTGATGCAAACTATCGATTTCAGCGTATATCTCTTCGCAGAAAGATTCAGCAACGCTACTTAGCGGCTTGTGTTTAGATTTAAGCAAGGCAATTTCCCACTCGATTGTAGGCTTCATTGGCTTAGATATAACGGCTGTTCCCTGCAGCAGCAACTCAGCTATAGGGTCAATGACCGCCACTCCAAGCCCGCGGTCAACCAACGCGCACACCCCGCGCATATGGCGCATTTCAGCGGAAATATTTCTCTTTATATCAACTGTCTGCATGATAAAGTCCACTCTTGCTCGCAGCGGGCTGTCTGACATTAGCTCTACAAACATCTGATTTTTTAAGCTCGTAATGGCTACCGCATCCTGCTTAGCGAGAGGGTGTGTACGATGCATGATGCACCTCGCAGAACAGCGCGCAAGACTACTAACGGTAGCCCCATAAGTATCGGCTTCAAGCGTTATTCCCAGTGCCACATCACAAGTATTGTTGTCGATCATTTTAAGCAACTCTTGCAACCCTGCATCAATTACTCGAACGCCAACATTGGGGTGATTTTGTTTAAAGCGCTTAATCACATCAAGTAAAAAGGTATCGCAAAAAATTGGCTGGGCAGCCACCACCACACTGCCGAGTTGATTATTAGCAATGGCATCTGCATCTTTTTGTGTATCCCGAATACTTGCCATTAATCGCAGTACTGAGGCGTGGTACAAAAATGCTTCTGCCGTTGGCGATAGTTGGTTCCTTGTACGCTTAAATAATATAAATCCCAGTTCATCTTCTAGCCCAGTAAGTAACCGACTTACCATCGATTGGCTAATCCCCAATGTTTCAGCAGCAGCTTTTGTTGTGCCATGCTTCATAAAAGCATCAAAGGCCTCAATTTCTTTTATTTTCATACCTTTAAAACCTTATCATCAGTAATTAATTAAATAATATTTAGTTAAAAATAGTCTTCGCAAATGAAAAGCTTGCAACAACAGCTCACCACTAGAACAAAAACGAATACTGAATCAAATTGTTGCAACAAATTTCATACTTGTCTATGTTAAAAGCGCTGGTTCCAAAAAGTGCTGTTAACAAATCCACTTCAATAACAGCGGTGCAACAACTATTGCGGAGATAAGCATGAAACTCACTTTAAGCTTAGCGGCAGCAACGCTGCTCACAGCATCGACTGCCTATGCTCAGGGCTATCCGTCTGGCCCTGTCACACTGGTAGTACCGTACGGCCCCGGCGGTGCATCAGATCTCGCAGGACGAGCACTCGCTGAGTCTGCCCGCGAATATTTGGGCGAGCCTGTTACGGTAGTGAATCAAGCAGGTGCAGGAGGAATGACCGGGGCTCGCGATGTGTCTCGGGGTGACCCAGATGGCTACACTTTGCTGCTAGCCCGCGTGGGCATGGCGCTGTCACCGGCAGTAAATGAAAACAGCAGCGTTGACTGGGATGAGTACACTTTTATCAGCCCGCTTGAAGCAACGCCGATGATTCTTGCCGTCGCCGAAGACTCTCCCTATGAAAGCGTTGAAGACTTGCTGGAAGGCATAGAAAACGCCTCTGGTGCAATGAGCTATGCAGCCTCAGGTGCTACTGCTATTGATGGCTTTACCGTGCAATCACTTCTGGCTGACGCAGAACTAGACCCGCTGACGGCGGCCACTCTAATTCCATACGGTGGGGGCGGTGAGTTGGCGACGGCTTTGTTGGGTGGTCATGTGGATTTTTTGGCAATCGCTGCAGTCTCTTTAATGCCGCATATTGAAAGCGGTGATATGCGCCCGTTAATGGTTTTCTCGCCTGAACGCATGGAAACACTGCCAGAAGTGCCTACTGCGGAAGAACTGGGTTATGAGCTAGCTGGGCAAGTGATTGGCTGGAGCGCGCTATATGGCCCGCCAGAGCTACCAGAAGAAGTGATGAATACCTGGAATGATGTAATGGAGCAGGTAGCTGAAGACGAAAACTGGCTCAGCCGTACCCAAGCTCGGGGCTCAATTTCTACTATCGGTAGCGTCGACATGGCGACATATGCAAAGGAACAGTATGAGTTTTATCGCACCCTAGCTGAGCAATTCGGCTATCTCGAGTGAGTTACCGATAGGCATATCGCCGACACTAGAAACATCAGGTTATTACTGGAGGGGTCATGGGTATAACACGCGGTTTAGTGATTACAGCGCTGTTCGGTATTGTTCTTTTTTTACTGATTCCAGCCTATGTGCCCCGCCCACGCTTTATTCCAGGCTTTGCTCCCCCGCCTGATATGTGGCCTAGAACGGTTTCCATGCTAGGCATGGCGCTGGGAATATTGCTCGTTGGGCTGACATTTTCACGCAAAACCGAAGCTATTGCTGACCCTGAAGATGCCAGTGCCATTCGCGGTGACACACCGCTTGCCACATTAATCACGCGCTTTGGTTGGACGGTACTCACCTTTGCGCTTTTCATTGGCTCAGTGATGCTGTTTGGCTTTTTATTATCGAGCATCCTGCTATTAGTGGCGATGTTGATAATGACCGGCTATTGGCGCAACAAAGTGGTGACGGCCATTGTTGCAGTGGCACTTCCGCTTGTTCTTTACCTGTTTTTCTCCAGCGCACTCAATACGCGTTTCCCTGTCGGCAGCCTTTTTAAGGCTATCGGTATTTAACTTACCGCGTATAGGACTGACCACTATGCTTAACGACCTACTGGTTGCCTTTCAAGCGGTTGCCACCATTGAGAATTTCCTGATCATGGCCGCCGGCATTTGGGGTGGCGTTATTATCGGTGCGATTCCCGGAATGACTGGCACCATGGCGGTGACGCTGGCGCTGCCCTTTACTTTTTATATGCAGCCAATCCCGAGTATTTTATTACTGGTCGCTTTATACAAAGGCTCAACCTACGGCGGCTCGGTCCCGGCAATTTTGATTAAAACACCAGGAACAGCATCAGCGGCCTGCACGACCCTTGACGGCTACCCGTTGGCCCAACAAGGCAAGGCGGGTAAGGCGCTCAATATGGCGCTCTATTCATCATGTACTGGGGACTTTATCTCCAATCTCTCGCTGATTTTTATTGCCGCACCGCTGGCACTCCTTGCGTTGCGTATTGGTCCACCCGAATATTTCATGCTGATGATTTTCGCGCTCACCACCGTGGCTGGGGTATCAGGTCGTTCACTACTGCTTGGTCTTGTATCGGCGTGTTTAGGGCTGCTGTTAGCCACCGTAGGCGAAGACATGTATGGCTCGTTTCGCTTTGATCTCACCGTTGATATGCAGAGCGGCCTTGCGGTCGCGCCAGTACTGATTGGGCTGTTTGCGATTCCAGAGCTGCTTAAAATTATTGTGTTTCGTAACAACCAAAGCCATAAGCCCATGCAACTAGGCGATAACCGGGTGACGCGAGATGAGCTGAGGCGATCCTTAAAAGCAACGCTCAAAGGAAGCATGATCGGAATCGTCATGGGGGCCATCCCAGGCATTGGGCCTTCAGCTGCGGCGTTCTCCTCCTACGGCGAAGCGCAACGTAGCTCAAAGAACCGTGAAAACTTTGGTAAAGGTGAACTGGAAGGAATCGCTGCTTCCGAGTCCGCTAACAATGGTTGCTGTGGTTCCACCATGATCCCCCTGCTAGCGCTAGGCGTGCCGGGCGATGTGATTACCGGCGTGATGCTGGGCGCCTTTATGATTCACGGCATGACCCCAGGGCCTATGCTGTTTGAGAACAACCTTAATGAGGTTTACATGCTATTTATTGGCATGCTGTTCTCATCTGTTTTGCTGTTTGGTGCTGGTAAAGCAACCATGCGCTTTTTCTCACATATCTCACGCATCCCACCCGGATTAATGGCACCTATCGTGCTGGCCCTGTGCTTATTCGGTATTTTTTCGATCTCTAACAGCATGTATGACGTCATCGTATTACTGGCGATGGGCATATTTGGCTTTTTCATGTTCCTATTCGCCATTCCCGCCGCCCCCTTTTTAATCGCCTTTATTCTTGGCCCCATGCTGGAAGAAAACCTGCGGCGTGCTCTTGCGCTCTCGCGCGGAGATCCAAGCATCCTAGTGTCGTCGCCTATCACCTGGCTATTCGCCTCGCTAGCGATATTCGTAGTGGTGGTGACGATTCGTCAGCAGCTTAAGAAAGCCAAAGCCTGAGCCAATGATTCTCTTATTGCCAAGGATTAAACATTATGCAAGTTAGTGCTACGCCTAATACTCACCCGCTGTTGGAAGCCGCAACCTCAAACCTCGCAGACCTGATCGCTTATGACACAACCAGTGCCCACTCCAACCTTGAGCTTATTCATCACATGGAGAAGTTCTTCGCTATGCTTGGCGCGGAGGTGGCAGTGCTGCCGGATGAGAGTGGAGAAAAGGCCAATTTGGTCGCCCGCCTGGGTCCCGCCGACGTAGCTGGCATTGTGCTCTCTGGCCATACCGACGTAGTGCCCGCAAACCCAAAGAGCTGGAGAAGTGATCCTTTTAAAATGGAGCAGCGTGGCAGTCGCTTATTTGGTCGCGGAACCTGCGATATGAAAGGTTTTGCAGCCTGCGTGATGGCAGCGGCACCTGCTTTTGCCAACGGAGAACTGAAGCGGCCTTTCTATTTTTGCTTCTCTCATGATGAGGAAGTCGGCTGCTTGGGAGCCCCTGCTATTGCTCGCTACTTAGCCGCACTCAAAGTACCACCGGCCTTAGCGATTATCGGTGAACCCAGTGAAATGAAGCTTATCAATGGCCAGAAAGGCAAAATCGCGATGCGGGTGACCGTGCGTGGCGAAGGAGGCCACTCATCTTTCTCCCCTCAACACGTCAATGCAGTGGAGTATGCCTCGCGTATCATCACCATGATCGCAGAACGATCGCGACGATATGAACACGATGGCCCCTTTGATAATGACTTTACCGTCCCCCACGCCACTACCCTTACCACCATCATAGAGGGCGGTGTAGCGACCAACGTTACCCCCGACACCTGCAGTTTTATCTTTGAGCTACGTAGCATTGATCAGGAAGCGGCTGCGACAGACATTAAAGCGCTGATCAGCGATGTAGAGGCTGCTCTTCTCCCCGATATGCAGCACCAATCAATAGATTCGGCCATTGAGTGGCAAGAGCTATTTGCTTACCCCGCCATGGGGGATGCAACCGACACCGTAATGTTCAAGCAGCTTGAGCCTATTCTTCCCGAACGTGGTGGCAAGGTCTCTTATGGCTCAGAAGGCGGCGTGTTCGAGATCGTTGGTGGTATCCCATCGGTAATTATTGGCCCAGGCTCTATTCGCCAAGCCCACAAACCCGATGAGTTCATAGAAATTGACCAACTTAATCAATGCCTTGTTTTTTTCGATGAATTAAATGCGTGGATGAAACGCTAAGCACAATAAGTGGGGGTCTTGCGAAATAGCGATCGCACAAAAAAGAAAGCCGCTCCAATGGAGCGGCAAAAAGACCGTGACTAGCAATGAGAGGGAGAAACCATGACAGTAAACTGGCGCTGATTCTTAAATCAACAGCTGTCTTGGTTGTCAGCGACTCATTAAACGCTGACAATCACACTATAATCATTCTCATTTACCCCGTCAATACAAATACGAATATTTTTTATTTAGATTTTTCCACTGTCCTCGGTTCAGCTAATTAGTCGTAACCAGAGAGGCAAAGTAAGCATTGCCAACAACGTCTGACCGGTAATAATGGCCGCCATGAGTTCGGCGTCGCCACCTAGCTGACGGGCTAAAATATACGCCGACGTAGCGGTCGGTAGCGCAGCAAACAGTAGTGCCACATCACGACTCACTGGGTCCAGCTGCAAGACCCAGGCGAGTACCAGCACCAGCGCGGGCATCAGCAACAGTTTTACGCTGTTAGTGGCCAGTACACCGCGGTCTACCCGTAATAACGCTGCCGGGCGTAGCGCCACGCCAACGGCCACCAAGCCAAGCGGCAAAGCCGCGCGTCCCAGTAGCTCAACCGTATCCTGGCTCCAGCCCGGCAAACCAACACCCGAAAGATTCAAGCCAATACCCGCTAAGCAGCCCAGAATCAGCGGGTTTTTGACTAATGCCATGGCGCTTTTACCTATACTGGCGCCGCCTAAAGTACCCGCGGCAACAAAGCTTGCTACACACATAACGTTCACCACTGGCACCATCAGTGCCACAGCCACCGCCGCGGTGGTGGCACCTAGGCTGCCGTGTAGGGCAGCGGCGCCGGCTACGCCCACATAGGTATTAAAACGCACCGCCCCCTGAAAAACGGATGTAAATGCAGCGGGTGACAATCTTAGCCAATCTCGCAAGCGCCATAACAGCATGCCAAACAGCGCCATCGCGCCGAGCAGCACTAACGCCAAACGGCCCACCGGCACTTGACTTACGTCGGCCGTGGCCAAGGTGCCTACTAGCATCGCTGGAAACAGCACAAAGTAAATTAGCCGCTCCATTTGCGGCCAGAAGGTGTCGCTGGGCCAACGCCAGTAGCCAAATGCGGCCCCCAGTAAGATCAACAAGAATAATGGGCCTAAGGCGCCGGTGATACTCTCCATTTGCATCCCTTTTGCCTGCGACATCCCAGCACAGCGATATCGGCTCGATTACTGTTAACATGGCGTTTACACCCCGCCTCACGGCTTGCGTAGTGATTATTCTGCCATGAAGATGATGTCAAAACCTGCACACCCTGCGGCCTTTCCCGTATTAAGGGTATTGATATTGGTTACCGGCTTAGCGCTGGCCGCCTGCGCGTGGTATGCCTTTGCCCATTGGTTGCACCGCGACAGCGATGTGACATGGTTTCCACCAACAGCAAACTGCGACTTGCACACTGCCCCCTGCTCAGCCACGCTAGGCGATAAAGGCCGAATTACGCTGCACGTTCAAGCCAGCGGCCGAATTGATGCATTAGAGATATTACCATTAGAAGTTGAGATAGATGGGGTTGAGGCGACCAAGGTAGACGTTGATTTTGTTGGCCGAGATATGGATTTAGGCTTACACCGCTTTGGGCTGACTGCCAGCTCACCAGGTCACTTTCAGGGCCAGGGTCAGGTGGGTATTTGCACGCAAAATGTTATGCCTTGGCGTGCTCGTGTCATACTGGAAACCGCAGAAGGCAAAGTGGGCAGTTGGTTCGACTTTGACGTCATTAGGAGTTAACGCATATGGCAAGTAAACCGTTATGGCTAGGCGCTGGCTTAGCCGCTGTACTGATTGTGGTCAGCGGCGTTGGCCTCTATCAATATGCGATGGCGCCTGATGACAACGGCATTGCCGGGGGGCCCATTGAGCTTCCCTCTACGCAGGGTGATTTTTCCCTGACCCAGCTAGAAGAGAATCAAGTGGCAGTGGTGTCGTTTGGCTATACCTACTGCCCGGATGTCTGCCCGATGACACAAGCGGTGAAGCGCCAAGCGCTGGCGCAGCTATCCGATGAGCAGAGCGACCGTGTAGTGCCCGTAATGATCACGGTGGATCCAGAACGCGATACCATTGAGCGTATGCAGGAGTACATGAACTTCTTCGGCGACGAGTTTATTGGTGTGGTGGGCAGTCAAGCGCAGGTTGAGGAAGTCGCTTCACGTTATGGCGTGATTTGGCGGCGTGTGGATGCGCCTGATTCAGCCATGGAGTACACCATTGATCACAGCGCGACACTGTTTCTGGTCAACCGTGAGGGTGATGTCCTTCAGCGAGTACTCTACTCACCCACGCCCCACGGTTTAATATCAGCATTAGAGCACGAACTTGGTGGTTAATCGCTTTCAGGGGCTTCCTGCAAACGATCAAGCATTGCCATGAGTGCACTGATTTGAGTCCCTTCACGTGTATCGTGCAGAGGGCTTAATTGCCAAGTGCTTTCTGCAAACCCCCACCAGTCCCAGCAACCCTGCGGATTCGCCATGCTGTTTTCCGTCTGCGGATACAGCACAATTTGCTGGTGAGACGCCGCCCAACTATTCAAGCCAGTGTGGCGCACGAATGTATCGCCGATCGCTTCTTGGCTCATTTGGCAGCCGTGAAGTGCCACCGTTACCGGACAATCCCCTGCTTCGCAGCCTTCAGGAATAAACACATAGCCCGTGTCGGCCAAGCCCTTGACCGCAAACTCAGATTGGTCAAAAGCGGTGAGCATGCCGTCCTCTACACTGCCGCCTGATACTTCACGCTCAGGATAGAGCCAATCAAGCATTTCACCAGCCAGGTCTTCATCACAGGCAAGCACATAACTACCGCCGCCCTGTCGGCAATTTCCCCACTCTTGCGGCGTTGGTGTTGATGCGTCAGGTAAGCGCACTGGCCAGCCATGCCCGGTATCTTCACTGCGCGCAACGCGTAATTGCTCGGGTGACGCCAGCCACTGTTCCCACTGCTCTGCTAGAAGTTCACCCAACTCAGGCTCAACTACCTCATCCTCCTCGCCATGCCAGACAAACACCCTGAGCTGGCTCAGTGCCTCAGCACTGCCCACCTGCTCAAGCGCACTATAACGGCTGTGGCGCCCTTCCAGCTCAACCAGCGAAGGCGCGCCCCGGCGAGTCATCATGCATTGATTAAGCGCCAAGCTTAGCGAACCTTGCGCACAGCCCCATGGCCCCGCTGACAGCACGCCTACGCCGCTAAAGCGCTCCGGCCAGGCAACCGCCATCTGATTGGCCATATAGCCGCCTGATGACAGCCCGACAACACTTGTCTGATCAACAGCAGCACCTAATGCGGGTAACTCTTCAGGCTCGACTGTTTCGGCATGAGCAACTAACGGTGCACTCACACCGATACATAACAGCAAATAAGCCATTGAGTGGTGCGCAGCGGGAAGGGCTAAACGCATAGTTTATTCGACGCCCAGCAATTCGACGCGGAAAGTCAGCATTTCATTTGGACCAATCGGGCCTTGACCAGCTTCACCATAGGCGAGCTCTGCTGGGATATAGAGCATCCAGCTGTCACCAACGCTCATCAATTGCAGTGCTTCCTGCCAGCCTTCGATCACTTGGTTGGTCTGGAAGCTAACAGACTCGCCGCGTTCAAATGAGCTATCAAATACGGTGCCGTCTAACAGCATACCTTCATAGTTCACTTCAACTGTGTCATCTGGGCCAGGCGTTGCGCCATCACCTGACTCAAGCACTTCATATTGCAAGCCTGACTCTGTCACCGTGACGTCTTCGCGCTCAGCGTTCTCAGCTAAAAAGGCTTCGCCCTCTTCGAGATTCATCTGCGCCATCTCTTCCGCTTCGGCTTCGCGCGCTTGCATGGAGCGCTCTTGGAAAGCCATCAGCGCTTCCGTCATCTCTTCCTCCGTAAGGGCGAGTTCGTTGCCTTCAAAAACGTCACTCATGCCCTCATTAAACGCTTCTAAATCAAGATCTTCGATGTCAGCTTGCATGCTTTCACCGAGGGTAACGCCCAAGCTGTAAGCTAAGCGCTGTTCATCCGTTTCTGGCGCTGCCGCTGCAAAAGGGGCTACCAAAAGCAAACCGGTCAGAGCCGTTGTGGAGAGCAGTAGTTTCATAAAAGATCCTTTTTATAGCGGCGCCGAACGCCAATCAGTGTTACTCACAGACTAACACCCACCGCCCTTGGCTGCATCTTAAGGGAGGTGGGTGTTCATAAGACCACATTATTATCGAGAGGTTTAGCAGATTTATACCACTAACGTTGGGCAGTGCGCAGCGCCAGCCACTCGCTGGGAGACGCTGCCCAGCAGTGGGTTTTTCTCACCGTTGGTACCCTGGGCGCCGATAACAATCAGGTCGCACTCCCGCTTACGGGCGAAACGTACAATGATCCGCGAGGGACGGCCCCCTTTTACAAAAGCACGCACGCTTAAGGCGTCAGCTCCCATCTCTACTGCCTGGGATTTAGCGTGAACAGCGATTTCGGTAGCGTACTCTTTCAGCGCATCGTCAGGTATATCTAACTGGCTCGGCCGTACCATCGAAAGCGACGCTTCTAGCAGACTGTGGTGTTTAAACACACACAGTAGATAAAGCTCCGCACCGGTTAGCATATGCAAACCCACCGCTTTCTCCAGCGCCTTTAGCGCGCCGGTTGAGCCATCGACGGGGACTAAAATGCGATTAAACATTCGCGTTCTCCTTATGGCTGTTTAGCGGAAAGCAACGTCACGCAGGAACAGCGCAATTTGCGGGAAAGCGATGATTAACCCTGCCGCCGCTACCAGCATAAAAATGAACGGCGGGGTGCCACGGATCACTTCCCAATAGGGGCGCTTGAAAATCGCGATGGCGGTGAATATATCGCAGCCAAAGGGCGGCGTCGCCGAGCCTATGGCAACTTGCAGAGTGATCAGCACGCCCACCAGTACAGGATCAAGCCCCGAAGCGGCAATCGCTGGCGCAAAGATTGGGGTCAGCACCAAAATCACCACAATGGGGTCAACGAACATACAGGCAACAAAGAAGGCGACCGAAATAGCGATTAAGACACCCAATGGCCCTGCTTCATTAATGCCCACTGCCTCAAGTATTGCCTGTGGAATTTGTGCAAACGAGATGATCCAGGAAAAACCATTACCCGCGGCCACCAAAATAAACACCACGGCGGTAATCAAGCCGGTTGATTTCGCAATCGTGTATATATCAGGAAATTTCAATGAGCGGAAAACAATGAACTCAAGGAAGATGGCGTAGAGTACACAGGCCGCGGCAGCTTCCGTAGGGCTGAATACGCCACCATAGATACCGCCCACAATAAGCACCGGAAAACCCAATGGCCATAGCGCTTTCTGAACCGCCACGGCCCGCGCTTTCCACGAAGCTTTAGGCTCTGTAGGCACTTTATTAATAATGGCATACATCACGCTATAAGCCGAAAACATCAATAAAATTAACAAGCCTGGCCCAATACCGGCAATAAACAGCTCAGCTATCGAGGTTTGGGAAATAACCCCATAAATAATCATGCCGATACTCGGCGGAATTAAAAATGCGATATCGCTAGAATTGATAATCAAAGCCAGGGTGAACGAGTCTTTATAGCCCGCCTTCAGCATTCGTGGGCGCAAGGGAGACCCCACAGCGACCACGGTTGCTTGTGTCGAGCCAGACACCGCACCAAATAGCGTACATGAAACAGCCGTACTTACTGCTAGCCCGCCCTTAATATGGCCGACAAACGTCATCACCATATCAATTAAGCGGCTAGCCGACTGCCCGCGCGTCATAATATCGGCGGCAAGAATAAACATCGGGACTGCAATGAGTGAGGTGGGGCTAATGCCTCGCATCATCTGCTGGATTAACGTTTCCATCTGCCCCAGACCGCCAAAGCTCATAAAGAAGCCGACGAAAGCCGCGGTCATCAAGGGGATCATCATCGGGAAGCCAAGTAGCAGCAGCACGATCATGATCGTAATTATAGTCGCCGTCATGAGTGGTTTCCTCGCTGCTTAGACTTCTGTTTCAGTATCTTTATAGCCATCCACCACATGTGTCGAGAGATAGACATCCCGCGAGATCACATTGGTATAGGCCGTCAACAAATATTGAATACCCGTAATAGCGAACCCTACCGGCACCCAGAGATACATCCACCACGCAGGTATACCGGTGGAGGGTAGGCTGCGCCCGCGTCCCATTACTGTCAGCATGTAATGGACGGAGTAGTAGCAAAGCGTAAACATCACTAACGCAGTAAACAGGCATATCAATATCATTAACCAGCGGCGGCCACCGGTTGGCAAAGCATCATAGATAGCTGACATGCGAATGTGCCGCCCATGCCGCGCGGCATAGCCGATACCCGCAAAGGTGACGAGTACAATCAGCATGCGATTAACCTCTTCAGAGAAGTGCAGGCTTTCCCCAAACGCAAAGCGCCCGATGACGTTCGCCATCGTGTTAATCGCCATAAGGATAATCCCGCCCGCTAAAATGATCCCTTCCGCTTTGCTAATCCAGGTGTCTAGCACGCCCAATGGTCCAGGCAGCATCGAGCGATAGTTTTTTTCCGCAATATCGTCTTCGCTCATATCCATCGCAATTGCTCCTTTAGGTTCCCCATACGTCTTCACTACCCGCATCACGCGTGGCAGCATTTTGCACAATCACTTTCCACTGCTACGTTTCTTAACACTCTAACCAGTAACGATTAATGACCATTCAACGCTGATTAGCCGAAGTATTTGTCATTAGAGCTTCGCCTTGAACGAAAAAGGGGCAGCCTGTGGCTACCCCTTTAATCATCAACCCTTCAGCAAGCGATACCTTACTCGTTAGTAACGGCTTCTAGATCTTGCTTGAACTGTTCCAGCAAGGCAGTACCGCGCTCACCGGTCATCTCAATAAAGCGCTCTTCTACTTGTGGGGCACGGTCACGGAAAGCTTGAATCTGCTCTTCGTTCAAACGTGTCACCGTCACATCATCAGACGCTTCTTCAATTTTAGCTAGCGACTCATCCGCTAGGCCTGAGATGTGCTCAAGAGTGTGCTCATAAGCAGCTTCTGTCGCTTCGCGAACCAGCTCCTGATCTTCTTCAGATAAACCGTCGAAGAAGTCCTGGTTGGCCATCATCGCCGTTGTGAACCAGCCATGACCAGTAAAGATCAGGTTAGGCGATACTTCATACAGACCGCCAGACTCGATCC
Source organism: Halomonas sp. NPDC076908 (assembly GCF_050269715.1). Lineage (NCBI taxonomy): Bacteria > Pseudomonadati > Pseudomonadota > Gammaproteobacteria > Oceanospirillales > Halomonadaceae > Halomonas > Halomonas sp. NPDC076908. The sequence goes on from NZ_JBNNIW010000004.1 coordinate 134,989, forward strand.
AGAAAATCGGGTTTTCCTGACCTTGAAGGATGTTAGTTTGCAGGCCACCGTAAACTTCGCCCCAAGGTAGCGGAGTCGGGCTGGCGCCGAAGGCGCTATACGTTTCAGCCAACAGCGGGTTGGTCATGGTACGAATGTTTTTACCACGTAACTCTTCCGGCGTCGTGATCGGCTCATCAAGCGTCAGCACCATTTCGCCTTCCGGGTACATCTTCAGCAGTTCAAGGCCTTGCTCAGCGTATAGCTCAGGGAAGGTTTCGTTGATCGCGGTACTGGTGTTGAAAAACTCAACGACGGTGTCAGGATCAGTCGGCAGTAGGTAAGGCACAAAGAAGATCTGTGCTTCAGGGATCAACGCGCCGGTAAAGCCTGGGGATTGGTTAACAAACTGAAGAATACCCGCCTGGGTCTGCTCCATAATGTCGTCAGACTCACCCAGCTCACCAAAGCGATAAACCTGAACGGTATGGTCTGAGTTTTCTTCTACGTGCTCTTTAAACGCTATGGCGAAAACATCTTGCACATCGCCTTCATACTCTTCGTGGGCATAACGCCAGTTATCTGCATAGGCAGCACTCGACATGCCTACTAACAGCGCGCTAACGGTAGCCGTCGTCATTAGTTTTGTCGTTACGGAGCGAGTAGAAACGAACTTGCTTGACTTCATGCGATGTTCCCCTTGGGTTGGTAAATGCCCAGTACCAGCGCAACTACCTGTTTCGAAAAATCAGCCTGTTTTAAAATCTAGCTTTATAAACCAGTTCAGCTTATGCGCTTCTCAACGCCACACTGCTATTTTGCTATCGTTTTACCCTAACAGATGTTCGCTAACTGTTGTTACTAGCCTGTTGTTACTAACGGTGTTGCTAGCAGGCAGCCATGCCACACTTGGCTACTCGCGGTGAACCCAATAATGCTTGATTTTTTAAAGTCAGCTTAAAATTAGCCTGATTTCAGGCTAGCGCGCTACTTGGTGAGGGTCAAGCTGGCAAGCAACCGTTTGCAGTGCCTGAAGTGACGCTGCTGGCATTTTGCTAGCTTCTTTAGCCACACCCTCTTCATCGGTTATAAACAGCTGTTTTCGCAACCATATCGCGGCGTTTGGCGTTTTTTCATCTCTATTTCTTAGTTTTTGCTCACTGTTTAGGGATGTCAAAATCCACCCTTGCCAACGTTGAAGGTTCTCACGCTCGGCCATTAGCTCAGCTTGTTTGATCGTCTGGCGCAGTGTTGCAACTGACTCACTGGCAGCCGCTGAGGCTTTTAAATCACGGCGTAATCCGCGCAATACCTCTGTTACGTGCTGCTGCCATTGGCAACGCTCCCTGCGTATCGTCATCACCTTTGCTGCGATCACTTCCAAGCCGCAGGAATAGAGCCAACAGTGAAACAGCAACTCACACACATCCACGTCGTTCTCATCTTGCAGCGTCAGACATGCAGCCTCAACGCCCGGCATGGCGTACAGCGAAAGTGCAAAATCCCACAGTGATATCTGCTGTAGCCGCTGCAATCGGGTAGAATCAAGCGCAATTGAATCTCGCATCGTATGACCCACTTTTTTCGGGAGAAGGCATGATCGCACTGCGCCAAGTCGCCCTGCAACGCGGCACGCAAACGCTACTCGACAACGCGGACGTTACCCTAAATAACGGGGTCAAGGCCGGCATTATCGGGGCAAACGGCGCCGGCAAGTCGAGCCTGTTTAAACTATTGCTGGGCGAGCTTGGGCCCGACCAGGGCGATGTTGAGATGAGCGGCGGCCAGCGCATTGCGCACATGGCCCAGGAAGTAGACGCTCTTGACCGCCCCATTATTGAGTATGTACTGGATGGCGATATCGCGCTGCGCCAAGCGGAGGCCGACTTGCTGGCTGCCCGTGAAGCGGGGGAAGCCCACCGGGAGGCTGAACTGCATGGCTTAATCGAAACCCTGGATGGCTATCGCGCAGAGTCACGTGCGGCACAGCTGCTGGTGGGACTGGGCTTTGTGCAGACAGACCTCACCCGCCCGCTTTCTGCCTTTTCGGGTGGTTGGCGGATGCGAGTCAATCTTGCCCGCACGCTGTTTATGCCCTCCGATCTACTGCTGCTGGATGAGCCTACCAACCACTTGGATCTGGATGCCTTACTGTGGCTAGAGCAGTGGTTAACCCGCTACCCCGGCACCCTGCTGCTTATTTCTCACGACCGCGATTTTTTGGACGCAGTGTGCGATCACATCGTGCATATGCATCATCAAAAGCTGGAGCTTTACCGCGGCAATTACTCACAGTTTGAACGTACGCGTGCCGAAAAGCTTGCCTTGCAGCAGGCCGAAGCTGCCAAACAGCAGGCACGCCGGGAAGAGATTGAGCGCTTCATCGCCCGCTTTAAGGCTCAGGCAACCAAAGCCAAGCAGGCACAGAGCCGGGTCAAAATGCTTGAGCGGATGGAGGATATCGCTGTTGCTCACGTTGATTCCCCCTTCCACTTTACCTTGCCTGCCGCTGAAAAAACCTCGCGCCCGCTGCTGGTGCTAGATCAAGCCCAGCTTGGCTATCGCGGTAAAGCTGGCAGCGTGGGTGACGCAGAGAGCAGCGATAATGTGCAACTGGACAAGGTCAACATCACGCTGCTTCCTGGTAGCCGTATTGGCCTGCTAGGTCCCAATGGCGCAGGTAAATCGACGTTAATTAAGTCGCTTACCGGCGAGCTTGAGCTACTGAATGGCAAGCGTGTGCCCGGCGAACACTTGGCGATTGGCTACTTTGCACAGCATCAGTTAGAGAGCCTGGACATTTCATCGACCCCATTTGTGCACGTTCAGCGCCTTTCTCCCACCGCTAGCGATCAGGATATCCGCAATTTCCTGGGTGGCTTTGGCTTTAAGGGCGACGACGCCTTTGGCCAAGTGGCGAGCTTCTCTGGCGGTGAAAAAGCCCGCTTAGCCCTAGCGCTAGTTGCCTGGCAGAAACCCAATTTGCTGTTGCTTGATGAGCCCACCAACCATCTGGACTTAGAGATGCGCGAGGCGCTGACCCAGGCGCTGGCAAGTTTCGAAGGCACCGTTATTCTGGTCTCTCACGACCGCCACTTATTGCGAGCCACGGTAGATGAATTCTGGCGCGTCGCCGATAACCGGGTGGAGCCTTTTGATGGTGATTTAGAGGACTATCGGATATGGCTTAAAGCGCGCCTGGAAGAGAGCCGTCGTGACTCACGCGGCGAAAAAGCGGAACGCCAGAGCCAGCAGCCCAGTGGAGATAGCCGCGAAGCGCGCAAAGCATCCCGTAAAGCGGCCGCCGAACTGCGCGAAAAGTTACGCCCGCTGAAAAAACAGCGCGACCAAGCCGAAAAGGCCATGGAAAAGGCCCAGCAGGAGTTGGAGAATGTAGAACAAGTGCTGGCTGATCCTGCGCTCTACACCGACAGCGCACGTAAAGCCGAACTGACCAAGACGCTTAGCCAACAAGCGGAGATTAAAGCGCGCCTGGAGGAATCAGAACGGCAGTGGCTCAGCGCCGAAGAAGCACTAGAGACAATGGAAGCTGAGCTACTGGCCAGCGAAGAAGAGGTTAGCTAGACCTCGCAAGGCCCCACTAGCTTTCCAGCAAAAACGTGACCGGGCCATCGTTGACCAGCGCCACCTGCATATCGGCGCCAAACTCACCGGTGGCCACGTTCGGCCACGCAGCACGCACTTGGGTAACCAATAGCTCGAACAGTTCTTCACCCTGGGCCGGAGGGGCAGCGCTTGAAAAACTCGGCCGTAGCCCTTTGCGGGTATCTGCGGCGAGGGTGAACTGGGAGACGAGCAGCAGCCCACCGTTAACCTGCTGCAGGTTTTGATTCATTTTGCCGTCAGCGTCGCTAAACACACGGTAGTGGAGCAGTTTATACAGCAGCTTTTCCACTGTGGTCGCGTCATCGTGTTTCTCAACCCCTATCAGTGCCAGCAGCCCGTGATCGATGCTACCGACCAATTCACCTTCCACTTCCACGCTTGCGCGCTTCACCCGTTGAATCAATGCTTTCAAGGTGCCACTCCTGCGCTAACAAATCGCCAGTGTAGCGCTGCTAGGCCGATTTTTCCTATTCAAAGGCTAACTCCCGCTTTGCATGCAGCTAAGTGAGATGCAGTCCGATTTACCCAGAAAATAGCCTAAGGAAATACTTATTATCTTCACCACGCACGGCATAGCATAAGATCGCAGTGGGGTTCACTAAGTAGCATTTCGGTTACTTGGCTGGTGTGATGAAGCTGACCACGACTGCCGATCATCACAAGGTCTGGTGTGTGGCGTTTCATATAGGCTTGCAGCACTTCGCAGGGTGCTCCCTGTTCTAGCACCAGCTCAATGTCAGGTACACCATCTAGCTCGCGCATCAGGCTATCAACTTCGCTGGTCAACTGTTCACGCAAACGTAGCACTTCATGCTCACGCCACTGAGCGTAATAGGCTTGCGAGCCAAGCTCACGTTCGCCGGGCAGGGTCCAGGCGTGCAGTAGCGTTAGCGTCGCTTCGGGGAAGCGGATCAGGGCCTCTTTTAAGGTATGCCGGGCGGTCAGCGAAAAATCGATAGGCACCAAAATATGCTGCCAGGACTGGGTTGGCTGATAAGAGGAAACCACCACCGGGCAAGGGGCACTGCGCAGCACACGCATTACTGTGGTGCCCGCCAGCAGGTCTTTCTGACCACGTTTACGATGCATGCCGAGAATAATCAGTTCAGCATTGCGCTCGTGGGCCTCACGGACAATCTCAACATGGGGGGAGCCAGCCACCGTTTGAATTAACGTTTTCGGCGCTTCGAGAGCGTAGTCTTCGCGCAGGTCCGTCAAGGTAGCGGTGATATCTTCTACCACCGCGCGCTCTACATCCAACAGCACATGCCGCGGTAGATACGGATCCAGTACGTGCAGTACGTCTAACTGAACGCCCTGGGCGTAAGCTAGCCGTAGGGCGCGGGCAAAGGCAGCACGATTTTCAGCGGAGAGATCGGTGGCAAATAGGATTGTGCTTGGTGAGTGAGTGCGGGGCATGGCGAAACGCTCCTTGGCTGAGCAACTCAGCCTTACAAGCCGTTAAGCAAACACTCCTTAGCATGGTGTGCAATACGCTTTCTGGCAAGCTACCTGCTGTCTAAATGCACTATGCCAAATTACCACCAAGCACCAAATTACCACCAAGCGTGAAAATGGTGCACCGGGCCGCGTCCTTTACCTACATTTAGGCGCACGCTGGCTTCTAACGCTGAATGCAGCCACTGCTTGGCATCGCTAATCGCGGCCGTTGGCGCATCAATGCTTGCATCCAGAGGCAACTTCGCCAGGCAGGCAGCAATCGCTGAAGAGAGCGCACAGCCAGTGCCGTGCAGGTTGTTGGTATCAATGCGCGAAGCGGGAAGCCACTGATGGCCGCTTGGCGTTGCCAGCAGATCAGGGCAGGTAGCGCCGCGCAAATGGCCGCCTTTCAGCACCACATAGGGCGCTCCCAGTTGCGTTAAGCCCGGCAACATGGCTTCCATAGCGTCTAAACTAGTGGGCGATGGCGAATCAAGCAGCACCGCCGCTTCCGGTAGATTCGGCGTTATCACATCGGCCAGCGGCACTAAAATATCGCGTACCGCTCGAATGCCTTCATCATTGACTAGAATATCGCCGCTTTTGGCGACCATCACCGGGTCGAGCACAATCCAACGCGGGCGGCGCTGGCGCAGCACATCGGCAATGACCTCAGCGACTTCACGGCTAGCGACCATACCGATTTTAACCGCGTCCAGTGCCACATCATCCAGCAAATGCTCTAACTGTTCGCGAATAGCCTGGGGCGACACCGGGTACACCGACGCCACACCACAGGTGTTCTGGGCGATCACCGCAGTGATCACGTTGGTGCCATACACACCCAGCGCCGAGAAGGTTTTTAAATCGCCTTGCAAACCTGCGCCGCCGGACGGATCAGAGCCTGCAATGGTGAGCACATTAGCAATAGGCTGCATACTTCCCCCTTACATCACTGACGGTAGCCAAGTGGCGAGTTCAGGGAACAGTGCAAGCGCCAATAACATGCCTAGCTGCATGATAATAAAGGGTATCACACCACGGTAAATAGCCGAGGTAGGCACGCTTTGTGGGGTAACACCGCGCAAATAGAACAGTGCAAAACCAAAAGGCGGCGTTAAAAACGATGTTTGTAGATTGACGGCAATCATAATGCCCAGCCAGATCGGATCAATCCCCATGGCTAGCAATACCGGCCCAACAATGGGCACCACCACGAACGTGATCTCAATAAAGTCGAGAATAAAACCAAGCAAGAAAATCACCAGCATGACCACCATGGTGGCGCCGATGACGCCCCCCGGCATCGCTTCAAACATGTGCGTTACCAGCTCTTCACCGCCATAGGCGCGAAACACCAGGGAAAACAGCGCAGCACCGATCAGAATCAAAAACACCATACTGGTGACCTGGGCGGTCGAGCGCACCACTTCACGCAGCATGGTGATACTTAACCGCCGGTTGGCCGCAGCCAACAGTAGTGCACCGAAGGCACCGACTGCTGACGCTTCCGTCGGCGTGGCAAAGCCGCCCAAAATCGAACCAAGAACCGCAACAATTAACAGAACCGGGGGTATTAGCCCCTTCAATAGCAGAGGCCAGATACTCCCCGTATGACCAAGCTCGGCCTTAAGTGCTTCACGATCCGCTGCGGGTGCCACGCTTGGTTTCAGCCACGCAACCATCAGCAAGTAAACGATATAGGCAACGACCAGCAGTAGGCCCGGCACTAGCGCACCAATAAACAGATCGCCCACTGAAAGCGTTTTCGGACTCCATACCCCCATCGAAAGCTGGGCCTGCTGATAGGCCGTAGAAAGCACATCGCCTAACAGCACCAGAGCAATCGAAGGGGGGATAATCTGCCCAAGCGTGCCCGTCGCGCAGATAGTGCCTGTCGCTAGTGCCGGTGAATAGCCGCGCTTAAGCATGGTGGGCAACGACAGCAGCCCCATAGTGACAACAGTAGCTCCCACAATCCCAGTAGAAGCTGCCAGCAGCATACCCACCAATACCACGGAGATACCCAGGCCACCACGCAATGCACCAAGGGCCATGGCCATGGCATCCAACAGCGCTTCCGCTAATCTCGATTTTTCTAGCAGCACACCCATCAAGACAAACAACGGCACCGCTAAAAGGGTTTGGTTGGTCATGATGCCATACAGCCGATTGGGCATAGCACTCATCATGCGTGATTCAAACGGCACAGGAATGCCCATGGACTGCAACGCTAGCCCTATCCCAGCAAAGGCCAGCGCTGTGCCCGCCAACGCCAGGGCCACTGGGTAACCCAGCATGAGTACCACACACACCGCAGCAAACAGTACCAGCGGCATAAATTCTAATACGGACGCCAGCACTAGATGATCTCCTCATGCTCGGGGGATGAACTGGGCAACTTGCCACGAATGATTAACGCTTGGCGGATCAACTGCGCAACGGCCTGCAGCAGCAGCAGCCCAACCATCACTAGGATTAACGTTTTAAGTAGGAAAACGCCGGGGATGCCGCCATCAGGAGAGCGCTCCATAATGGCCCAGCTGGTAGCGACATAACGAAAGCTGCTGATGGCAATAAACAGCGATACGGGAATAAGTAGAAAAAGCGTACCTAAAAAATCGATCCACGCCCGGCCGCGGTCTGACCAGCGACGATAAAAGATATCGACCCGAACGTGACCGTCATGGCGCAGCGTCCAGGCGGCACCCAGCATAAACACCGCCGCGTGCATGTACATCACCGACTCTTGCATCACGGTGCTGTGTATACCCAAGGCGTAGCGCATTATCACGATGGCAAACTGCACTAACATCATGATGACTACTAGCCAGGCAATGGCCCGGCCCACTCCCTCGGTCAAGCAGTCGAGCCAACGCAGTAACCGTGGCTCATGAGCATTGGAGCGCATGTAAAATGTCCTGGAAAAGAAAACGGCCCAGAATCATCGCTGATTCTGGGCCGAACGTCATCCCCATCTACCAATTAGATCTGCTTTAGCGGCTTAAAACGCGGCTATTTGGATAAGTTTTGCTTTGTATTGGCCGTTTCAAGCGCCAACAGGCAAGCAGCTGGAAGCGGCAAATCCAAGGCAATTGGCAGATGGTCAGAGAAAAGGTGGTCAAGCACCCGTACTTCGGCAGCTTCCAGCGACTGAGACAGTAGAATGTGATCAAGCGCACGGCGAGGCTGCCAGGAAGGGTAGCTAAGCAGTGGTTTAACTGGGTGCAGCGGCAGTGAGGTACAAAACCGTTCATGGGCATGCAACTGCTCTGGCGTACAATTCAGGTCGCCCATCACCACCACATGGCGCAGCGGTTGAATAATTTCACTTAAATAATTCAACTGCCGTACCCGGCCACGATGACTAAGCGCTAAGTGAGCGACAAAAATATGCAGCGCATCCGGGCCATCACCGAAACGCGCATGAATGGCGCCACGCCCTGGCATTGCCCCTGGCAGTCGGTGCTCTTCAATTTTACAGGGCACTAAACGCGAGAGCAGGCCATTACTATGCTGAGCAATACGCCCCAAGTTTCGGTTTAACTGCTGAAAATGGTGGGGAAATGCCGCTCTAGTGGCAAGATACTCCACTTGGTTCACGCGGCTGGAACGAAAGCTACCGCCATCAACCTCTTGCAACCCCACCACATCAAATTGACTGAGCACTTCGCCCATCATATCAAGGCGATGCTGGCGCCGCGGATGGGGCAATAAATGCTGCCAACTACGAGTGAGGTAGTGATGATAAGCCGACGTTTGGATGCCCACTTGCAGGTTAAACGTCAACAGACGCAGGTGTCCGCCCTCAAGTAACGACGACTTTGTCGTTGAGGATCCAACGCCTTTCATCGTGGGCTCATCACTTTCCCTCACTTCCTCCCACACGGTTATTCCGTGCGCTCTGCACGCACCTGTTCAACTAGCGCTTGCGCAATTTGCGGCATGTTATCAAGGCTACCGGCGGTGCTAGGCGTGACCACAAAGCGGCCATCAATCACCAGGGCGGGTACGCCCATTAAACGCATTTCACGCATGCGGCTATTGGCCTTATTGACATCACTGCGCACATTAAAAGCGGTCAATGCCTGTTTGGCTTCTTCTTCGCTCACACCATACTCGGCGAAGAAGGCGGCGATATCATCAGTCTCTGTTAGCGAACGATCTTCCTGATGAATAGCATTAAAGAAATCCGCGTGCAGTTCGTCCCCAATGCCTAACGATTCAGCCGCATAAAAAGCGGTCGCATGGGTATTCCAATCACCCCCCATGGTGGCAGGCATATGCTCTACACTAACGTCGTCTTCCAGCGTTTCATACCACGCATTAATCGGCTCTTGCAGCCGGTAGCAGTGCGGGCAGCCAAACCAGAACACTTCGGTGACTTCAATCTGACCCTCTTCAACGTGGGTCTCTACAGGCGATTGGAGCAGCTCATAGTGCTGACCCTCAACCAGTTCCTGGGCATTGACCGCCACAGAAAGTCCTAAACCGGCCACCGCAACCATTAGCGTTTTAAACATAGCGTGAATTCTCCATTGGGAAGCGAAAGCTGAGACCAGCAATACTGCCAAGGGTTCCCTCATCTAGCCCACGCGGTTAGCACTAGATGAGGTTCCAAGTTCAGCATAGGTAAGCATTTGCGCTTTAAAACGTTAGTTAAGGCCTAACAAATAGTTAGCCACAGCTTCCATATCGGCATCGCTCATTTTTGAAGCGATATCACCCATCACGTTATTAGGGCTATTGGCACGGTCACCCGATGCGAAGTCCTGCAGCGTTGCCACGGTATACTCCGCATGCTGACCCGAAAGACCGGGATATACGGCACTGCCAATACCCACGCCAGTCGGCGTATGGCAAGCGGCACAGGCTGGAATGCCCTTCGACATATCGCCAGCGCGGTAGAGCTCTTCACCACGCGCCAACAGCTCTTCGTCTTCGTCGTTAGTTTGGCCCAGGTTAGCCTCTTGGCCAGCAAAGAATGCCGCCGCATCCCACGCATCCTGATCAGAGTAGTCGTCTACCTGACCGGCCATTTCGGGCACGATGCGGTTACCGTCACGAATATCCATGATCTGTTTGGCGAGGTAAGACATTTGCTGCCCCGCCAAGTGAGGGAAGGCACCCGATGGACTAATACCCTGCGCTCCATGACAGGCAGCACAGGTCTGCGCCATCTCTTGCCCGGCAGATGCGTCAGCATCGGCTTGGTAGTCCGTTTGTGCGTGGGCGGTGCCAACGGCGCCCATGGTAATTGCTAGGCTTGCCAGTAACTTTCTCATTGCTATTCCACTATGCCGTTTTATGTTTGACTGGTACGCACCCTGGGCGCTTCCCAGGCTCCATAAATTACCAGGGTTAGCTCCGCCAATACGAACAACGTATCGCGTTGGTCGCTGTCGGCTAGAGCGCGATGGTACACTAGCGCCCCAGGTCGCAGATATAAACCGCTTGCATTATAACGAATCACCTCGGCGGCGGGAATGCAAGTCCTGGTCTGCTTTAGGGGTAATTCGTCGCGGTACTGCTTTGTGCTCTCTATATCATGCTTCGCTATCGTGCTGTCTACTGTACGTGATAGTGAGGCAATAATGAGATATTAGTGCGCCGAGCTGGCCGCTTTTATGTTCGTCTTCCAGGATTAAGTCCATGTCTACCCCCCATGATAGCCCGGTCTCTCGACTGAACTACCCCACGGCGCGTTTTATTATCAGCGCTCCCACCCTGGCGCTTTGCCCGGATGATACCGGTGCAGAGGTGGCGTTTGCTGGCCGCTCAAACGCGGGCAAATCCAGCGCTATCAATGCGTTAACCCAGCAAACTGCGCTGGCGCGCACCTCGCGCACCCCTGGCCGTACACAGCTGATCAACTTTTTTAGCGTCATGAACGATGAAGCGCGGCGCTTAGTGGATCTGCCAGGCTATGGCTACGCCAAGGTGCCTGAATCAGTCAAATTAGAGTGGCAAAAACACCTGGCCGAGTACTTACGCAACCGCTTTAGCCTGCGCGGTTTAGTACTGCTAATGGACGTACGCCATCCGCTCACCGAGTTTGACCAGATGATGCTTAACTATGCCGATCAGCGCGAAATGCCGGTGCATATTCTGCTGACTAAGTCAGACAAGCTCAAGAAAGGGCCTGCCAACGCTGCGCTACAAAAAGTGCGTTCACGCCTAAAAGAGTGGGAAGATCTCGTTTCCGTACAGCTATTCTCCTCACTCAAGCGCGATGGGGTCGATACGCTGTCACAGAAACTCAATCAGTGGCTATACACGCCGCCAGAGTGATGGCTTTCCACAGCTTGGTTTTCCAATCTCTCCAACACGCTGGGTAGCTCTTTAATATGGGCAATGCGGTGCACCCGAGGGGGAAGTTTTTGATCCGTGGCCGCTGACACCCATACGGCGTGCATCCCCAGCTGCTGCGCGGGCAATATGTCTTCCAGCCACGAGTCACCCACGTGCATCGCGCATTCGGGGGCCACGTTTAAACGCGAAAGCGCAGTGAGAAACGGCGTGGGATCAGGTTTAGGCGCTAATAATTCGCCTGCGGCAATCGCCACAGGAAAGTAAGCAGCCAGTGGCTGGCGGGCCAAATGAATATTACCGTTGGTGATTGCCGCCAGTTGATAGCGCTCGGTTAACGCGGCCAGCAACCCTGCTGCCTCAGGATGGGGCGTCACCTGAACACGCAGGCGATGGAACTCATTCATCGCTGCCGCCGCCCACAATAGCGCGGCACTGCGCGGCAAACCGGTGGCTTCTAGCTGTGCCTCCAGGGAGCGCAGCCGCAGCCAGGTAAAATCGCCCCGCCGCTCCGGTACGTCTTTAGCCAACTGCTGTCGGCGCTGAAGATAATCGTTCCCGCCACCTGCCGGTGATAATCCTAGAGCAGGCTCCTGGCGTGCAGCACGCCAAGCGTTAAGCGCTTCCAGTAGCCAGCGGTAGTGCCCTTCTTCAGTACGTGCCATCACGCCATGGTTATCCCACAGCGTATCGTCTAGATCGAAAGTAATCGCCTTCAGCGTGGTCATGGCTTGCTCCTTGGGCTATTGCGTTTAGCACGCGGATGCGCGGCATCGTAGCTGGTAGCAAGATGCTGCCAGTCAAGCCGGGTATAGATCTGTGTCGTCGATAGGTTGGCGTGCCCGAGCAGCTCTTGCACGGCGCGCAAATCCTGGCTTGATTCCAACAGATGACTGGCAAAGGAGTGACGCAAACGGTGAGGGTGCAGGTGCTCGGGTAAGCCCCGAGCCAGCGATAGCTGCGCTAAGCGTTTTTGAATAGCACGATGGCCTAAACGCGAGCCGCGCTGCCCTACAAATAGCGCAAGCTCATTCATCGGTGCGAGCGCTGAGCGGCAGCCCAGCCACTCAGCAAGCGCCTGTTGAGCGCGGCGCCCTACCGGTACTTGACGCGGCTTGCCGCCTTTGCCAATGACTCTTACTCGGCTGTTTTGCAGGTCACCAAGATCAAGCGCCGCCAGCTCTGCCAAGCGCAGGCCACTGGAGTAAAACAGCTCAAGAATGGCCTGATCCCGAATACCCAACGGCGAGCCGTCGTGAGGGGTATCGAGAAAGCGCGCCAGGGCGTCTACATCGACCGGACGCGGTAAGTGGCTAGGCTGTTTCGGCGTACGTAGCAAACCTACGGGATTATCGACCAGCACGCCCTGTTTAACGAGATAGTCGGCAAACTGGGAAAGCGCCGCCCTACGCCTGGCAAGGCTTCTAGGCGCCAGGCCTCGGCTGCGTTCCGAGCCCAAAAACGTTCTTAACAGCGCGGTATCTAACGCCGTCGGATCGGTTACTTCGCGGCGCTCAGTGAATTTACACAGCGCGGCCAGATCATGCCGATAAGCCTCTACGGTAGCAGGGCTTGCGTGGGTCGCCAGCGCGGCCAGAAATGCCTCGGCGCGCTTGGCTATGGTTATTTCAGCAGGGAGCGTTTCAACCATGATCGCCTAGACGTACCAGCAGCCGGGCAACGATATCGCCTAAATACTCGGTAAACAGCGTGTCCATGCTGGCCCGGTAGGCGTCGGGACTGGGGCTGGCTAGCAGCAGATAACCCAATGGATCTCCCGCCGAGAGGCGCGAAATGGCGCATGAACCCGCTTTGCGAGGCGCTGTAACGTGCGGCAACAAACATTTCCAATCACTAACGCTAAGTTTCACGCAGCGGCTGGTACGACCATCTAACAGCGCCGCCAAACGTGCGCTTGCATGCTGATCCAGCACATGCCGGGGCGGTTGGGGCGGCGCCGGCTCCGTATCGCTTAGCGTGGCAGGGCACCACAGCGCCATAGCAGGCGTTTCAAAACGCTCGCTCAATTGGGTAGCCAGCGCTTGCGCCAGCGCATCGCGGTCTTGCGCTTCCACCAGCGCAATCAACGTTTCGCGCAGCCTACGGTACTGGGACTCGTTATGGCGAGCGGTCTCAAGCAAGTGCTCTAGGCGGCCTTCCGCCGTTTCAGCACGCTTGCGCAGATCAAAAACCAAGCGTTCTAACAGCGACACCGCCCCATCAATATGGGGATGGGGCACCTGCAGCTGCTGCAGCAACCCTTCACGGCCGACGAAAAAATCGGGATGACGCGCCAGCCAGAACGCCACTTGATCAGGATCGAGCGTTTTGCGGGGTTCGGGGGCTTGTGACATCGCCATTCTCTCCTCGGATTAATTGAGTGCTGCTTAACTGATCGCTACGCGGCCATCAAAGACGCGTGTCGCAGGGCCCACCATGATTAGCGCCCCTTCAGGATCAGGCCACTCGATGCTGAGCTCTCCACCAGGCAAGTGGACTTTTACGGGACTTTTTAACAGCCCTTGGCGAATACCACTGGCCACCGCCGCGCAGGCACCCGTGCCGCAGGCAAGCGTTTCACCGCTGCCACGCTCATAGACGCGTAAGCGAATCTCACTGGGCGAGAGTATCTGCATAAAGCCTACGTTAACACGCTTGGGGAAGCGGGGATGCGCTTCCACCAATGGCCCCAGCCGCTCGACCGGCGCAGTGTCGACGCTGTCCACCTGCAGCACCGCGTGGGGGTTACCCATGGAAACCACGCCAATCCGCAGCGTTTCACCGCCCACTTCTAAGGCATGTAGCGGCTGATCGCCAGGCGCGTCAAACGGCAGTGCCATGGGGCTAAACCGCGGTCGCCCCATGTCGACCCGCACCATGCCATCGAGCTGTACAGTGAGCACCAGCGGCCCGCCGGCGGTTTCCACATGAATTTCGTGCTTATGGGTCAAGCGCTGATCACGCACGAAACGGGCAAAGCAGCGCGCGCCGTTGCCGCAATTTTCTACTTCACTGCCGTCAGCATTGTAAATACGGTAGCGAAAATCCATCTCTGGATTCTGGGGCGGTTCGACGACCAACAGCTGGTCAAAACCAATGCCAAAGCGCCGGTCAGCCAACGCACGAATTTGGGCTTCGTCCAGTCGGGCGCGCTGAGTAACTAGATCGACCATGACAAAGTCATTGCCCAGACCATGCATCTTGGTGAAATGTAATAGCATCAGCGCCCCCCTTCAGGCAGCAGAGCCTCACCCGCCCACAGGCTAGCAATGGTTTCCCGCGCCCGCACCACATGACAACGGTCGCCATCAACCATCAGCTCAGCGGCGCGTGGTCGGCTGTTGTAGTTTGACGCCATGACAAACCCGTAAGCGCCTGCCGAACGCACTGCCAACAAATCCCCTTCGGCAATCGCCAGCTCACGCTCTTTGCCCAGGAAGTCACCGGTTTCACATACCGGGCCGACCACATCGTAAAGGGCGCTTTCGCGCACTTCGCGAGTATCAACAGGCACAATCGCCTGCCATGCCTGATACAGCGCAGGGCGAATTAAGTCGTTCATGGCCGCATCGACAATCGCAAAATTCTTGGTTTCGCCGGGCTTAAGAAACTCCACCCGGGTCAGCATGACACCCGCATTGGCGGCAATCGAACGGCCGGGCTCAAACAGCAGCATAAGTGCTTCGCCCCCTTCCCAGCGCGATAACCGTGCTAGCAACTGGCTAGCGTAATCGAACGGCTGGGGCGGTTTTTCATCGCGATAGGGCACGCCCAAACCGCCGCCTAAATCGAGGTGCTCGATTTCGATACCCCGCTCACGTAGCCGCTCCATCAGCATTAGCAAGCGATCCAGCGCATCCAAGAACGGTGCTGTTTCAGTCAGTTGCGAGCCAATGTGGCAATCGAGCCCCTTCACCTGCAGGTTGGGCAGGCTTGCCGCAAGTTCGTAGACATCCAGCGCTGCATCGACTGGAATACCGAACTTGTTGTCCTTCAAACCGGTTGAGATGTAAGGGTGGGTACCCGCGTCCACGTCCGGGTTCACCCGCAGCGACACCGGTGCAATTTTACCCAGCTCCCCCGCGACGCGATTCAAACGCTCAAGTTCTGGGCGCGACTCGACGTTAAAGCACTTAATGCCCACTTCAAGCGCGCGGGCCATTTCGTGGGCCTGCTTAGCTACGCCGGAAAATACTACTTTGGCCGGGTCGCCACCAGCCTGGAGCACACGTTCAAGCTCACCGATGGAGACAATATCAAACCCTGCGCCAAGCTTGGCCAACAGGCCCAGCACTGCCAGGTTGGAGTTGGCCTTTACCGCGTAACAAATGAGATGCGGATGGCTGCCCAACGCTTCGGTATAGGCGCGAAAATGGCGTTCAAAGGTTGCTTTTGAGTAGACGTAGCAGGGCGTGCCGTACTCGTCGGCAATCCGTGACAGCGGCACGTCTTCGGCATACAGCACGCCATCGCGGTAATTAAAATAATCCATGGTGCTCTCTCCTTCTGCTGCGCCTTAGGCTGTTTATTCTGCCCCTGGGTCAGACGGCGCGGTAGCGGGTTCATCCTCAGGCAGATACAGCGGCCCTTTTTGACCACAGCCAGCCAAGCCAGTTAACAGCAATGCCGCAAAGGCAACGGCTACTAGCGCTTTCATGCGCCCGCCTTGAGCGCGCTTAAGGCCTCACGCGCTCGCTGGGCAGCAGCGCGCACCTGGTTCGGCGCCGTGCCACCAATGTGATTACGCGCAGCCACCGAGCCTTCCAGGGTCAACACCTCAAAGACATCCTGCTCAATAATGTCGGAGAACTGTTTCAACTCATCAAGGCTCATTTCGGAGAGATCTTTTTCAGTTTTAAGGCCGTAAGCCACCGACTGACCAACGATTTCGTGAGCATCGCGGAACGCTACACCTTTGCGCACCAAGTAGTCGGCCAAGTCTGTGGCGGTAGAAAAGCCGCGTCGCGCTGCTTCATACATGCTGGCTTTTTTCGGCTCGATGGCAGGCACCATATCGGCAAATGCTTTTAAGCAGTCGCGCACAGTATCCACGGCATCAAACAGCGGCTCTTTATCTTCCTGGTTATCTTTGTTGTAGGCCAGCGGCTGGGACTTCATCAGCGTCAGCAGCGCCATTAAGTGGCCATACACACGTCCGGTTTTACCGCGTACCAGTTCAGGTACGTCGGGGTTCTTCTTCTGCGGCATGATAGATGAGCCGGTGCAGAAGCGGTCGGGCAGATCAATAAAGTTAAACTGGGCGCTGGTCCACAACACCAGCTCTTCGCTCATGCGCGACAAGTGCATCAATAGGATGCTGGCGAAGCTAGTAAATTCAATCGCAAAATCACGATCTGAAACGGCGTCTAGCGAGTTTTCCGCCGGGCGGTCAAAGCCTAGTAGCTCTGCTGTTACGTGGCGATCAATCGGGTAGGTCGTCCCGGCCAGCGCGGCGGCCCCCAGCGGCATCACGTTAACGCGCTTACGGCAGTCTAATAAGCGCTCGTGATCCCGGGCCAGCATCTCTTGCCACGCCAACATATGGTGACCAAAGGTAACCGGCTGGGCGGTCTGCAGATGCGTAAAGCCCGGCATAATAGTGTCGGCTTCACGGTCGGCAAGCTCAATCATGCCTTCGCGCAGGCGCTTCAATTCCACTTCAATGACATCAATCTCATCGCGCATAAACAGGCGGATATCGGTGGCTACCTGGTCGTTGCGCGAACGCCCGGTGTGCAGCTTTTTGCCGGTAATGCCGATTTTGTCGGTCAGCCGTGCTTCGATGTTCATGTGCACATCTTCAAGCGGCACCGACCAGTTGAATTCGCCACGCTCAATCTCACCCTGAATCTCGTTCAGACCGTTGATAATGGCATCGCGCTCGTCATCGGTCAGCACGCCCACGCGGGCCAGCATCGCGGCATGGGCAATGGAGCCCTGAATATCTTGACGCGCTAAGCGCTGGTCGAAAGTAACAGACGCAGTGAAGCGTGCGACAAAGGCATCGGTGGGCTCGCTAAAGCGACCGCCCCAAGACTGATTCGTAGCTTGGCTCATCGAAGGTATATCCTGCTGACAAAACGTAAAAGTCGTTACGGAAAGTGGGAGTCGTTGCGGAAAGTGTACCAGAGTCGTCGCTCAGCGAGCAGTAAACGCGGGCGGTAAGTTCAGAAACGCACAGAGAGCGCTGAGGGGCATGGGGCGAGCAAAGTAGTAACCCTGAAAATAGTCACACTTACGCTGTTCTAAGTAGGCGAACTGCTCCCACGTCTCCACGCCCTCTACTAACACCTCTAACCCCATTTTTCCCGCCATGGCAACGACGCCATCAATAATGGCCGCATCATTGATGTCAGTGATGACATCGCGAACAAAAGAGCGATCAATTTTGATTCTATTAATCGGCAGACGCTTTAGGTAGCTCAGGCTGGAGAAGCCTGTTCCAAAGTCATCCAGGGCAATAAGTATTCCCAACGTGCGTAAATCTTGTAGCACTTGGATGGCTTGCTCAGTGCTGTCCATCATCACGCCTTCAGTTAACTCCAGCTCTAAAAGCGCAGGCGTTAAGCCGCTGTCAGCTAATACTTGCTCAATAGAGGCTAAAAACCCCGGCCGTTGAAACTGCATTGGCGAAATATTGACTGCCATGGTGATTTCACCAAAACCTAGGCTATTGATCTTGCGAGCATCTTTACAGGCAGTGGCCAGCACCCATTCACTGATGGGAATTATCTGACCGGTATCTTCTGCCAGGCTGATGAAGTCAGACGGGGGGATATTACCGCGCTGCGGATGCTGCCAGCGGATCAATGCCTCTACGCCGACCACGCGACCACTCGGCGCATGAACTTGGGGTTGGTAGTGGAGCTCAAACTGCTGCTTTTCGATCGCTTGCTGCAGCGCACTGCGCAGGCTCACCCGCTGGCTAACCTTGCGATTCAAGTCTTCGGTATACCAATGGTAAGTGTTACGGCCACGTCGTTTGGCCTTGTACATGGCCAAATCAGCCTGCTGAATCAACTGGCGAGGGTTTTCTGTGCTGCCGTCATTGATGGCGATGCCAATACTGGCGGTAATGTGTAACTCACTGTCGCGATACCAGTAAGGCGGTGAAAGGCGCTGCAGCACACGCTCGACGACTTGAATCACATCGCTTTCATGGGCTAGATCTGGCAGTAGAACAACGAATTCATCGCTGCCAAAGCGCGCCACGGTATCCCAGGGGCGTAGCTCGTCCTCTAGGCGCTTAGCGACCTCAATCAAAATAAAGTCGCCTACATCATGGCCGAGCGTATCGTTAATCGGCTTGAAGTCATCTAAATCAATGAACAGGACGGCTATATAGCGCTGATAACGGCGCGCCAACACACATCCCTGTTCCAAAAGCTGACTAAGCATGACGCGATTGGGTAGCCCCGTTAGCGCGTCATGATTAGCGTTATAGGTAAGCTGCGTCTGGTATTCACGCTGTTCAGAAACATCATTCTGAACCCCTAAATAGTGGGTAACCAAGCCCATCTCATCGCGGACAGGTGAAATGTACAGATCATTCCAAAACACTGCCCCATTACGCCGATAGTTACGCATCACCACGTGCACTTCACGCTGTTCGGCAACCCCTTCACGCAGCAACTTAATCGCGGCGGGGTCAGTGTCTTCGCCTTGTAGGAAACGGCAATTGCGCCCCAACGCTTCGTCACGTGAATAGCCGGTAATCCGCTCGAAAGCGGTATTCACATAGACCATCGGAAGATCGCTGCTTTGGGCGTCAACAATGATGACGCCGTTGGTACTTGATTCAACGCTACGCTCCAGCAGTTTCAGCTGGTGCTCACTCGCTTTGCGCTCGGTGATATCGCGAAAATAGACCGTAAGACCTTCAGCGGAAGGGTATACGTGCGCCTCAAGCCATAATCCCAGCCGCGGATTGTAGGCTTCAAAATGTACCGCCTTTTGTTGTCTGGCAGCGCGTTGATACTCATCATCAAAACGGCTGCCTTCTGCATCAGGAAAGCTCTGCCAGATATGTTGGCCCAGAAGCTCGCCTTCGCGGCGCTGTAAAATACGCTCCGCCTCACGATTAACGTAGGTAAAGTGCCAGCGAGTATCTAGGGTAAAGAAACCATCAGTGATACTGTCAAGCGTTGTGGTGAGTCGTTGCGCAAGCTGAGTTAAATTTTCCCGCAGTTGTTTCTGCTCGGTGATATCTTGCGACGCCCCCTGCACCTGGATAATAGTGCCTTCTGCATCGCGTACTGCTTTACCAATAGCCCGCACCCAAAGGTGCTTGCCCTGCTGAGTAATTACTTCAAATTCATCATCAAAGCTAACGCCGCGCTCACAGCAGGCATTAAACGCCTCTAAAAGGCGCTCCTGAGAACCGGG
This sequence comes from Halomonas sp. NPDC076908, assembly GCF_050269715.1. NCBI lineage: Bacteria > Pseudomonadati > Pseudomonadota > Gammaproteobacteria > Oceanospirillales > Halomonadaceae > Halomonas > Halomonas sp. NPDC076908. The sequence continues at coordinate 154,729 of NZ_JBNNIW010000004.1, forward strand.
GGCATAAAAATTGAAAGCCTCTGCCATCGTCGGCTGAAACCCTGAGGGCATTCCATGAATATGGCTAAGCTCATCCGACCAAATAGGCACCCCGTCCGCCATATCGACATACCAGCCGCCAATGAGCGCCGTCTCGCCAGCAATTTGAAACAACCGCTGGTTACGCAGCAACTGCGCTTCTGCCTGTTTATGCCCCGTAATTACCCGCGCAATAATATAAATAATGTCGCCACCAGTACTTGGGGTAATTTCAATCCAGTGGGTTTCACCTGATGCCGACAGTGCGCGCACTTCAAAAGCAGCAATGACTTCCCCTTTCTGCATACGCGCCAGCGCTACCTCAATCACCGGGTGATCCTGTGGGTCTACGACAACGCCACAACGGCGACCGACCAACGCATCCGACGAATAGCCCAGTAGTGCCTCAAAGGCAGGATTGACCTGGAGCAGCTTGCCCTCAAAATCAAGACAACAGAACAGATCCTGCGAAAGCAGGAAAAACTGATCCAACTGGCCGTGAGGTAACACTGAGGGCATAAGGCTTCCTAGGGATGAGGAACACACGCTGCGGAGACTATAATTAGCCCCTTCATTTTTACTGTGGCGCTCGGTGCTTTATGATGATAACTATCATAGCTTGACTCGCCGTGTCTGCGGTATAGGGAGAAGTACGTGCTATCTATCACAAAACTGCGCATCGCCACGCGTAAAAGCCAATTGGCCATGTGGCAGGCTGAGTACGTTCGCGACCGTTTAATGGCGGCACACAGCGGGCTCGACGTTGAGCTCGTGCCTTTATCTACCAAGGGCGATAAAATTCTCGACACGCCACTTTCAAAAATTGGCGGTAAAGGATTATTCGTTAAAGAACTGGAAGATGCCATGCTGGATGGCCGCGCCGATATCGCGGTGCATTCCATGAAGGATGTGCCGATGCACTTTCCGGAAGGGCTGGGCTTGTCAGTCATCTTAGTGGGCGCCGATCCCACCGATGCGTTTGTATCGAATCACTACTCTAACATTGATGAGCTACCCGAAGGGGCGCGCATTGGCACAGCCAGCCTTCGCCGTGGCCTACAAATGCGCGAAGCCCGGCCAGATCTGCAAATTCTTAATCTGCGCGGCAACGTGCAAACACGACTCGCCAAATTAGATGCTGGCGAGTTTGACGCCATTATTCTCGCTACCTCGGGCTTAAAGCGCCTAGGTCTAGATGAGCGGATTGCCCAGGCGTTACCGCCAGAAGTGTGCTTGCCCGCCTGTGGCCAAGGCGCATTGGGCATTGAGTGCCGCCTTCACGACCCCGAGCTGATTGCGCTATTAGCCCCGTTGGATGATGCTGATACTGCAACGCGCGTGCGCGCCGAACGGGCGATGAATACGCGCCTGGAGGGTGGTTGCCAAGTGCCCATTGCGGGCCACGCCATTCTGGATACCGTTAATGAAACCATTTGGTTGCGCGGCTTGGTCGGCAACCCTGAAGGCACCGAAGTTATTCGCGCCGAAGGTAGCGGCTCAATGCACGAACCCGAGGCGTTAGGTATTCGCGTTGCTGAAGACCTGCTTGATCAAGGCGCAGGGGATATATTGGCAGAGGTTTACGGCAACGAGCTATGAGCAACGAGCCATGAGCCTTCCGGTGCTGATCTGTCGACCTGGTGAGCGCGGTGAAGCGCTGGCGGATGCCTTGCGTGAACAAGGTGCTGAGGTCGAGCAACTGGCCATCATGCAGCTTGAGCCATTGCCAGAAGACCCTGCCATGCGCCAAATCTGGCTGGATATTGATCAGTACCATAAGATAGTGGTTGTCAGCCCCTTCGCGGCACTCTGTTTGTGCGAAGCAGTAGATCGCTACTGGCCGCAGCTACCCATGGGGATTGATTATTACAGCGTCGGCAGTGCGACGGCTCGTATACTGTTTGAGCAGTTGGGGGTACGCGTTCATATCCCCCCTCCACAGGCAGGCGAAGACACTAGTGAAGCATTATTAGCACTAGCTTCGCTACGAAAGTGTGACCACCAGCGTATTCTACTGGTAGCGGGTGAAGGTGGTCGTACATTATTGACGGACAGCTTGACTGAGCGTGGCGCAAGCGTAACGCGATTAGCCACCTATCGGCGCATCTTGCAGCCACCCACACCCGCCCTACAGGCACGTCTTGCGGCGGGTAATTACCGGGCGTTAATCGTCACCAGCGGCGAACTACTAGAACATCTGGCAAAATGGTGCGACCAAGTAGCGTTGAACCAACCGCTAATCGTTTCCAGTCGCCGTTTAGCTACACTGGCCGGTACACTGGGATTTTGTAACCTCAGGGTAGCGTCGGGAGCAACGCCGGCAGCGCTAAAAGCCGCGCTGGCTTGGAACAGCCACCCAACGGGTGCCGATGTTGATCAAGGAACTTAACAAGGGCTAGCGACAGATGAGCAAACAACCAAACGATCAGGACGATGTGCAAAAGACGTCCGTCGATGCCTCTCAAGAGAGTGGAATAACGACTGACACTGCCGCGTCCACCAGCACACCACCTGGTTCAGAAAAAGCATGGGGTGATGCCGCTAAAACGCCAAGTTCCACGACGCCTCCGCAAAACGGCGCGAAAAACAGCCGTTCGCGGCGACGTGGCAAAAATGCTACTAGCACCAGCTCAACCAACGCTAGCTCCGCCAGCACCGATAAAAGCACCACAACGCCGGCAACAAGCGCCAGCGCGCCAAACACCTTAAAAGATTCCACCAGCGATACGGCGACGCCTTTGACCAGTACGACTCCCTCTACCGCTAAGCCTGCGCCTGCTGCATCAACGCACAGTACATCAGCGCCCAATAAATCATCGTCCAGCGCATCTACGCCTGGCACATCAAAGCCAGGCGCACCACCGCCTGCGTCTGATGGGGGTTCAAAAGGTACGCCGCCTCTCGCCACGACAAGCCACCAAGGCAATGGCGGCGGTAAAGGTAGCGGCTTGGCCATTGTCTTGGTGATTATCCTGGCGGTTGCACTAACGTTTATCGCTTGGCAAGGCTGGCAACGTTTAGAGAGCCAGCAACAGCGTATCAACGAGTTGGCGCAACAGGCTGAAGGTAGCGCTACCCAACAGGCAGTCAGCGACCTTGAAGCACGCTTCGACAGCGGTGAAGCTGAACGCGATGAGGCCTTACAAAGTAATCTGGATGAGCTTCGCGATGAGTTTGCCAGTTACCGTAGCGACGTTGATGACACCTTAGGCCAGGTGCTTGACCAGCTTTCTCAAGAGCAGGAAACCGACGATCGTGATTGGCTGCATGCTGAAGCCGCTTATCTGCTGCGCTTGGCCAACCAACGCCTGCAGCTAGAAGGCGATGTTGAAGGCTCCGCGGCCCTGCTGCGCACCGCCGATGCTCGTCTGGTGGATGCTGACAACCCCGCGCTAACCAGCGTACGCCGTGAAATTGCCAGTGAGCTGGCCGCACTTGATGCCGTGCCCCAGGTTGACCGTACAGGCCTCTACCTAGCGCTGAATGCCCAGCAGGAGCGTATTTCTGGCCTACGCCTTTCTCAAGAAATTGAAGAGCGTGCGGTAACGTCCGGTATCGAACAGCCACCAACCGGCACTTTCCAGCGCCAGTTGGCGCGCTTCGGTCAGGAGCTCAAAGACTTGGTGGTGATTCGCCATCACGATGAAGCGCTGGAAGCACTGGTGACGCCCGAGCAAGAGTCTTATCTGCGTCAAAGTCTGCGCCTTGTGTTAGAGCAATCTCAGCTGGCGCTGCTCAACGAAGAGCAGGCGCTTTATGAAGCTAGCATCGACAAGGCGCTGGAACTACTGAACGGCTATTACGACACCTCACGTGAAGAAGCGCAGAGCGTTATCGCGCGCCTTCAAGAGCTTCAACAAGCCCAGGTAAAACCAGAGCTTCCGGATATCAGTGCTTCACAGCAGGAGTTAGCACGCTTTATCGAGAACCGCTATGCGTCGCGTGACCAGAGCGGAGGTGACTCATGAGAAAGCTTATTCTCCTGATTGTTGCAGGCCTTGCCGTCGGTGCCCTGTTTGGGCACCTGATGATGTCGGTGCCTGGCTATTGGCTTATTCGTGTCGGCGACACCTCCATGCAAACCTCGTTTTGGTTTGGACTGGTGCTGCTGTTCGCTGCCTTTATTGTGCTGCATTTTGCTTTACGCCTGCTCAGCGGCATTATTCGCCCCATGGGACGCTTCCGCAGCTGGAATAGCCGTGCCCGTAATCGTCGTGCCATGCAGCGCACCGTTCGCGGCTTAGTCGCACTGACTGAAGGCCGTTGGAAAAAGGCCGAAAGAACCCTGGTTAACGCCGCCGATGACTCCAGCACGCCGCTGGTGAACTACCTCTCTGCAGCGTTGGCAGCCCATTATCAAGGCAATTACACTAAATCTCAGGAACACCTCAATCAGGCGCAGTTAACCACTGAAGGCGCCGATACCGCGGTAGGGTTAATGCAGGCGCAGATGATGATTGAGCGTCAGCAGCCAGAAGAAGCGCTGGCGATCCTTAATCGCTTGGATAAGAAGCTGACTAACCATCCGCAGGTATTAAAGCTACTCAAGCAGGTGCATTTGAGTGTCAACGACTGGGAAGGCCTACGGCGTTTGATTCCGCGTTTGGCTGCACAAAAGCTGATCACTCAGCAGGAGCGCGAGCAGTTAGAGTTTAAAGCCTACCGTGAGCTGATTATTTTTGAAGGTCATAACCCCAGCGATATTGAGCGGGTACGTGGTCTTTGGGCAGATATGCCGGACTACCTGCGCGGCAATACTGAGCTGATTGTGCTCTACACAGAGGCGTTAATTCACGCCAATGAAGAGCCGATTGCTGAACGCCTGCTTAACCACTCGCTGGATCACCACTGGGATGCACGCCTGGTAAAACGCTATGGCCTGCTGAACGTAGATGCTGCTCGCCAGCTCGTTAAAGCTGAAAAGTGGTTGCAGGAGCGCCCCAACGATCCCGAGCTGCTGCTCGCCTGTGGCCGGCTTTCACTACGCACCGGCAAGTGGGAAAAAGCGCTGGAGTACTTTGAAGCCAGCCAGCGCCAGCGCCCTAATGGCGAAGTATGCGCTGAGCTTGCCCGTCTCTATGCAAGCCTTGGCGAGCATAACAAAAGTCAGCTCTACTATCGCCATAGCGTTGAAATGTTGGCCAAATCGCTACCCTCGCTGCCTCAGCCAAGCGATGCCAACGACAGCAAAAAGCCAGAAGTTAAAAAACCAGACAGCAAAACCATTAAGAAACGCGCGTAATCACAAATGCTGCTGGTATAACGTAAAAGGGCGCCTCTTCAAGGAGGCGCCCTTTTTAGTAGGTTACCGTTTAGCTGGAGGCATACCGGGTGAAACAGTGGGTTCAACCAATGTTTCTGCCACCTCAGGCTGAGACAACGTCGCCGTACAGTGGCCGCAGCGCGTGGCTTTAATCGGCACCACCATTAAACAGTAAGGGCAAGGCTGCTCCGTAGGACTTGCTGGCGCTACTGCCTCTTCACGCTTCAAACGGTTGATAGTACGCACCAACAGAAAGACCACAAACGCGACAATCGTAAAACTAACCACCGCATTGATAAATAGCCCTAGGTTTAGCGTTACCGCCCCTGCTGCCTGCGCATCCGCGAGCGTCGCATAAGGACCCGCCACTCCCCCTTCACGCAGAACCACAAACAGATTTGAAAAATCGACGCCTCCCACTAGTAAGCCAATCAGCGGGTTCATTACATCCGCCACCAAGCTCTGCACAATCAGCGTGAACGCCCCGCCAATAATGATCCCCACCGCCATATCGACGACGTTGCCCTTTACCGCAAACTCGCGGAATTCCTGGAAGAATTTTGCCATTTCAAACGTCCTAATGTTTCGTTTTAGCCAACACCCATCACGACTTCATCCAATTAAGAGCATGGGTGACGGTGAGTTAGGCGGCAAGTTAATTTCTTAACGTAGAACCTGTACACGGCGGAATTGTGACACACGCTGATATCAACGCTTACTGCCTCACAGTAATCACACCACATTTAGCAGAGTGACTCACTTTGTGCGAGACACTACCAATGACAACACTGCCTAAATTGCTTAATCCACGGCTTCCCAACACAATCGTATCGATATCAAATGCATTAGCAGAGTCTAAAATTACCCGCACCGGATCGCCCTGGGTAAGTAGCTCTTCGATTTGCTTGGCACCTTGCTCGCGTGCCGACTTAGCAGCTTGCTGTAGCAACTGCTCGCCCGCTTTCTCCCGTTCAGCGAGTGTTGCTTCGGCATTAACAGCACCAATTCCCCATACCAGTGTGGTGGTATAGGACAGCGCTTCTGGTACGTGCAGTAAATAAAGCGTGGCATTTTCATCTAATAATTTACAAGCTACTGACAGCGCTTGCTTAGCGTGCTCAGAACCATCAATAGGCACGAGAATACGGGTATACATGGCGAGTTCACCTCTATTTATTATGTCTTTTATTACTAAAGTCTTAGACGATATTTCACTTTCTCACGCATAAACCCTGATAGCTTTGTATCGCCTCATTGGGTTAGTTAAAAAATGTGATGCATGAGAATACTAGCCAGCTTGAAATTATCAGAAACACAAAACAAATATTATTTAAGTAGCCACTCATACCTTGGAGGTATCATGGAACTACGCCACCTGAGGTACTTCTGTATTGTTGCCGAAGAGCTTAATTTCACCTGCGCTGCCGAACGTTTACACATGTCGCAGCCCCCTCTTTCGCGCCAAATTAAGCAATTAGAACAAGAAGTTGGTGCAGAGCTATTTGAGAGAAGTTCTAGAGGCTTGCGCCTAACGCCTTCAGGTGTGTTTTTTCAACAGCACGCTCTACAGATACTAGAGAAAGTAGAAGTCACCATTGAAGCTACTCGACATATGGCGCGCAGCAAGCGCGCGCTATTCGGCATTGGGTTTGTGCCTTCAGTTTTTTACGGGCAACTACCCATGCTGGTGCGTGATCTACGCCGAATGGACAATGTGGAGCTCTCTCTGGCCGAACTTACAACGGTACAACAAATCCAGGCACTCAAAGCAGGCCGCATCGATATGGGGTTCGGGCGTTTACGCATCGATGACCCTGACGTTGAGCAAGAGATCCTCTTTGATGAGCCATTAATTGCAGCGCTCTCTAGCGGCCACCCGCTAGAGGGCACTACTCCTACCTGTGAAGAGCTGGCGCGCTATCCGTTAATTCTCTTCCCGGCCAAACCCCGCCCTAGCCTTGCCGATATGGTATTGGGAATTTTCCGCCGTCAAGGATTGAAGGTCGAAGTTGTGCAGGAAGCCAACGAGGTGCAAACAGCGCTTAGCCTCGTTGCCTCAGGTATCGGCATTACCATTGTTCCAGAGCAGGTAAAGCGGGTGCAGCGTGACGGCATTACCTACGTTGCATTAGCGGATAAGTCTATTACTTCTCCTGTTATCTGCAGCCGTCGCCGCGGAGAAAAGCCCTCCGCGCTTATGCTGGAAGCTAATGCTATTTTAGAAGTCCTCGTTGAGAATCGCCGCTCGGGGCGTTACCCATAATTTCAGCAAGCCAGTGGTTCAAGGTCGCAGAACGGCCACGGGGCAACAAGCCTCGTGCAGCACTTCATGGCTGACACTGCCTGCCACCACTTGCGAAAGGCCACTGCGGCCATGAGTGGTCATTGCGAGCATAGTGTTATGGCTATCAGCCAAGTAGCTGACAATAGAATCCGCGGGGTCGCCATGCAGCACTTCCCAATCAACCTCGAGTTTTTGTTCACTCTCGACACGTCGCGCCAGCGCGCTTAAATAGCTCGATTCCATCACGTCGGCATGACCTAAAGCCGATGGTTTTCTTGAAGCGCTGTTTTCCATCACTTGTAACAGTTGCAAACGCGCGCCCAAACGCTTAGCCAGAGCGGCCACATAGGGGAGGATCTGCTCGGACAATGTCGATCCATCCACACACACGGCGAAGACCTCAACCCGCTGGTGAATAAGGCTATTATAACGTGGCCCGCACAAGTAAACCGGACGAAGCGCTCGTCGCACAACGCCTGCCGTTACGCTCCCTATAAGCATTTCGGACACGGGCCGTCGACCGTGCGCCATCATGCATAGACCAATATCTTTGTCACTGGCAAGCTGGCCGAGATACTCTTTAGCGCTACTATGGGCAATCACATCGAGGTTTAATTCTTCTAGATGAGAAGCCATCATTCGTGCCTGCAACGTAGAGCGCCGCGCTGCTACGTCGCCCTGCTCCGGCACCACCGAAACAGCGCTTAAATCCGCTCCAAGTTGCGTGGCAAATCTTTGACCAAATGCCAAAGCAAGTAAGGAGGTTTCACTATCGTCGATCGCTACCACTATTTTTTCCATGGTCACACCTCTGCTACCACTATAGTAATTACTGTTATTTTTGAGCTTTTTGGTTAAGCGAGAGAAAGGGGCGGTGCAATAAGTTGTAGGCAAGTGCCCCAACGATTACCCCCCAAAAAGCGGAGCCGAGTCCTAAAAAACTGATGCCCGACGCTGTGGCAACAAAAGTAAGTACAGAGGCTTCCAAGTGACTCTTTTCGGCTGCAAATGCACTTATATTGCTGGTAATAGCCCCAATCAGCGCTAGCCCCGCCAGTACGGCAACAAACTCTCCCGGCAACGAGGTGAATAGCGCCACAATTGTGCCTGCAAAGATGCCACCAATTAGGTAGAAAACACCATTCGCGACACCAGCGATGTAGCGCTTGTCAGGATCTTCGTGGGCTTCCTTACTAGTGCAAATCGCCGCCGTAATCGCGGCGACCACCGTGGTAATACCGCCGAAAAAGGCAGTGAAAAAAGAGGTTAAACTCGCCACGGTGACAATTGGCTTGGCCGCCGTGTTATATCCAGAGCTTCGCATGATCGCCATGCCCGGTAAAAACTGTCCGGTGAGGCTCACGAGCACCAGTGGGAGGGCTAAGCTCAAGGTAGCGTTCCAGGTCCACTCAGGGTGGATGAACTGTGGCTCAGCAAGCTGGACAGAAACGCCATCTAAACTGGCTCCTTCGATAAACACCGCCAAAACGATGCCCACCCCCAACAGCAGTACCAAGCTATAGCGCGGGGTTAGCCGCTTAAATAGTAGATAAGCGATGATCATTCCAATCGCCAGCGCTGGCACACTCTCCAATGAAGTGAAGATTCCTATACCGAACTGGAAAAGAATGCCCGCCATCATTGCGCTGGCAATGCCGGGTGGAATCATCTGAATAATACGGTCAAAAGAGCCTGTAACACCGATCACAAAAATGATTATCGCTGCCGTCAGATAAGCACCTACCGCTTCATTCAGTGATAATCCCGGAAACAGAGTCACCAATAGTGCTGTGCCAGGTGCTGACCATGCGGTTACCACCGGCACCTTCAGCCACAGGCTAAGGAAAATACCTGATATGGCGGCACCGATAGAGATGGCCCAGACCCAAGACGTCATCATGGCGCTTGATATTTCGGCGCTTTGAGCCGCCTGGAAAAAGATAGCGAGCGGACCAGAGTAAGAGATCAACACCGCTACAAAGCCAGCGGTGATCGCTGGAATCGACAAGTCCTTATGAAATTGCATGTAACAAATTTCCTAATGTCGCTGGATTTAGCCGTTAATAGCTAACAACGCCGACAAGGCAGCCTCGTCGGCATCGTATTAGGCAACACCGAGATAAGTTTCAAGGATCTTAGGGTTTTCTTTTAATCCCTGCGAATCACCGCTATAGACCACTTCGCCTTTGACCAGTAGCAGGTGCTGCTCGGCTATATCGAGTAGGTGATCGATATTTTTATCGACGATAATAGTGGAAATACCGGTTGCTTTAATTTCACGGATGATCTTCCAAATTTCATCGCGGATCAGCGGCGCAAGACCTTCGGTCGCTTCATCAAGGATCATCAGATCAGGATTGGTTGTCAGCGCGCGGCCAATCGAGAGCATCTGCTGCTCACCGCCTGATAGTAAGGCACCATCGTGGTTAATACGTTGGCTCAACCGCGGGAACGTATCCAATACACGCTCCAGCGTCCAAGGAGTCTCTCCTCGCTCATTGGGACGCGCAGCCATAATGAGGTGCTCTCGCACGCTGATGCCTGGAAAAATACCGCGCCCTTCCGGAACGTAGCCGATACCTTGTCGAATCAGTTGCCAGGGGCGCCGCTTGGTGGCTGAGACACCCTTAATAAAAACCTCGCCACGCCGCGGCGGAACAAATCCCAGAATCGATTTTAGCGTCGTGGTTTTGCCCATACCGTTACGTCCCAGAAGACTCAGCGTCTCGCCTTGCATAAGGGTTAAATCCACCCCATGTAAAACATGGCTCTCACCGTAGTAAGTATGCAGCCCCCGCGCGTCAATCAAGGGAGTGGTTGTGTTGTCTGCACTCATGCGGTTGCCCCTTTATCATGACGCCCCAGGTAGACATCGCGCACCTGTTCGCTGGTGCGTATCTGTTCAGTCGGACCACTCTCCAAAACACAGCCATCAACCATCACCGTGATGCGATCCGCCAAGCGAAACACTGAATCCATATCGTGCTCAATCAGTACCAACGTATAACGGTCTGTTAGGCTTGCGAGCAGTTCAGTTACCTGCGCTGTTTCTTCTCGCCCCATACCGGCCATCGGCTCATCGAGCAGCATTAGCGACGGTGCTGTCGCCAGCACCATCGCGATCTGGAGTTGGCGCTGCTCGCCATAGCTCATGTCTGATGCGGTTGTATAAGCGCGATGAGTTAATTGGCAGGTATCTAGCACCTCTTGAGCACGCTCGCTCACTGCAAAGGCTTTTTGCCGAGAACGCCAACTGCCAAATACTCCCCCCATATGAATACGCGCAGCCAACTCGCAGTTCTGAAGGCAATTAAGACGAGGGAATATGTTGGTCTTCTGGTGGCTGCGCCCAATCCCCATGCGCGCGATCTGGCGCGAATTTTTACCTTGAATCGGCTGGCTGCGATAAAGCACCTGGCCTTCAGAGGGAGGCATCTCACCGGAAAGCAAATTAATGAGCGTACTTTTACCCGCGCCATTAGGACCCAAAATAGCGTGAATCTCATTGGACTTAACATCAAAATCGACATCATTGACCGCTACTAAACCACCAAATCGACGGGTCAAACCTTGGGTGGCTAATATGATTTCATCGCGCATAGCTCAACCCTCCTTACTGTTGGTGACGGGTTGAGCGGAGGGAGACGCTTTGGGATTTTCGATGGGTTCAGTCGTCGTTTGATGCTTGCGTTTCCAGGGTGGTGCGATAATCAAGCCCGCAATACCACGTGGAAGCACTAAAACGGCGGCGATGATGGTCAGCCCCATTAGTATCGGCCAGTGAGTCGTCATATGCTCGTAGGTAAAGAGCAGAATTTCGTAGGCGAAGGCACCTAAAATAGGGCCAAAGATGGTTCCCATTCCACCTAAAATCAGCATCATCAACACCTCGCCAGAAGTGTGCCAACCTAACTGTGCTGGATTAGCAAAACCGTACTGCATAGCGGCTAACATGCCAGCAATTGCGGCCATCACCCCTGAGATAACAAAGGCAATCAGTTTGTAACCGCCGGTGGCATAACCTAAGGCCTGCATACGATGCTCGTTGTCATGAATGCCGTCGAGCACTTGCCCGAAATAGGAGCGTGTTAACCAGCGTAGGAAGAGATAACCGATCAACAGCATGCCCAAACAGAAGTAAAAGAAACTGTAAGGGTTATCAAGATCCAGCAGCGTGCTTTCTCCTATCGCCAAGCTGGGGCGGAACATGATGAAAACCCCATCGGTGCCCCCCGCAAATCGGGAAGTACTAACGAAGTAATAAAGCATCTGACCAAACGCCAGGGTGGTCATAATAAAGAAGATGCCTTTCGTGCGGATCACTAACACGCCGATTAGTAACCCGACACAGGCAGAAATACCCATTACCAAAGGCAGCATCCACCACATTGATGCCGGACTGAAATCAGGGCTGGCTAATGCCAGTGTGTAAGCACCAAGGCCAAAAAATAGCGCATGCCCCAGGCTCACTAAGCCTAAAACCCCCACCAATAGATCCAAGCTCATAGCAAAAAGCGCAAGAATCAGCATGAAAGTCAGTTTCTCCAACATAAAGTTGGCTTGATTACCAAATGCGGCTTCCCCCCAAAGAGGAAATGTTGCCACCAAAGCCGTCAATACCAGCATGATGATCGCAACGCGCTTGGGATATCTATGCAACATTTCTTATTCTCCTCACGCGAACAAGCCGCGTGGTTTAACTAGCAGCACGGCCGCCATAATCAGGTAGATCACCATACTGGCGAGACTCGGGATCAGCACGGAACCAAACGTAGTCGCCATGCCAATAATAATGGCGCCCCAAAACGCTCCTTTAATAGAACCGATACCGCCAATCACCACGACCACGAAACAGGTGATAAGAATGCTATCGCCCATACCGGGGGTGATGGAGGTGAGCGGCGCGGCGATCATGCCAGCGAAGGCAGTCAGAGCAACACCAGCGCTGAAAATGAGGGTAAAGAACGTGCGTACATTGATGCCTAAACCTTCCACCATGTCGCGATTGACCGCCCCAGCGCGAATAATGATGCCCAGGCGCGTATGACGAATAATCCAATAAATAACACCAGCCAATGCTAAGCAGACCCCCATCACAAATAGGCGGTAGACCGAATAGCGCAGGTTGGCCGTCAGTTGGATACTGGAATCAAACGGTGCAGGTACCGGCACGCTGTGCACATTGCCTCCCCAAATAATGCGCTGTACTTCGTTGAGCACTAAAATCATGCCAAAGGTAAGCAGCACCTGATAAAGGTGGTCACGTTTGTAAAGCGTATCGAGAAACAGCCGTTCGATAATAAGGCCCAGTGCAATAGCAATGGGAATAGCCACAACAATGGCCAACCAAAAATTGCCCAGTCTCATAGTCAGGTCATAAACCAAATAGGCACCAATCATATACATGGCGCCGTGGGCCAGATTGATGATTCCCATAATGCCGAAAATCAACGTCAGACCGCTGGCAATCAAAAAAAGCAGCAGACCGTACTGCAGACCGTTAAGTAGCTGTACGCTGAAAAATGCGAGATCCATACGATCCCTCCGAGAATCATAGTAAGGGGCGGGTCATGCCCGCCCCAGGATGCCTAAAGACGTTGCTACATCTGACAGGCTTCATCGGGTACTTCTAGATTCTCGGCAGCGATGCTGACAACTTCGTGCTTACCATCGCGGATCTCGCGAAGGTAAATATTTTGAATGGGATGGTGGGAGTCTGAGAAGCTTAAAGGCCCGCGTGGACTTGCCAATTGAACATTGGCTAATACATCTATCAGCCGCTCTTGATCAGAGGTGTCACCTCCCAGTACAGAGAGCGCTTGAACTAGCATCATGCCCGTATCGTAGCCTTGTACCGCATAGGTATCGGGCATTTCACCGTAAGCACTTTCGTAGGCGGCAACGAAGGCTTGGTTCTGCTCATTTTCTAACGTCTCGGCATAGTGCAGTGTTGTCATCACGCCTTCACCCGCATCCCCTAAAGCAGCTAGGTTACCTTCGGTAAGAAAGCCGGAGCCTAACAGCGGTATGCTCTCCTTTAAGCCTGCCGCTGCATAATCCCTCACAAAACCTACTCCGCCACCGCCAGCAAAGAAGGTGTACACAGCGTCTGGTGCCAAGCTGGCTATTTGCGTTAGATAACTCTGAAATTCAGTGCTGGGGAAGGGTACTAAAATTTGTTCGACGATCTCGCCGCCTTCAGCGGTAAATGCTTCTTCAAAACCCGCGAGATCTTCTTTGCCACCGGCGTAATCCCAGGTAATAGTGACAATTTCACGATGCCCTTGATCGTAGGCCACCTTGCCCATTGGATAACTGTCCTGCCACATGCTGAAAGATGTGCGGAAAACGTTTGGCATACACAGTTCATTCGTCGCGGCACCTAGCCCAGCATTGGGAATAATCATAATCGCACCGGTCTGCTGAGCGACTCGCAACATACCCATGGCAACGCCGGAGTGTACGGGGCCGATAACGAAGTCAACCTCGTCCCTATTAACCAGACGACTCATATTTTGTGGTGCTTTAGAAGGGTCAGCCTCTGAATCAAGTTGAACGTACTCCACTTCACGACCACCCAACTGGCCTCCCTCTTGTTCAATGGCAAGTTTCAGGCCGTTAGTAATGGCTTCACCGAGCGCAGTATAGGTACCGGAATAAGGCAGCATCAGGCCAAGCTTCACTGGTCCATCATTAGCCATTACGCTTGCTGACATCAGAGTAGTAGCGCTCATCAAAGCTGCTAGGGAGGTCTTTTTAAATGTTTTCATTATTTAGTTACCAGGGTTTAGTTGTTGTTGAGTTATTTTTGGCTACGCTGTTAACGCAGTAAGTGACATCCCTGTCTTATTAGAGCTAATCAGACGTGATACACGTCGATGACTTGATGGATATAGTCGTTATTCAACTGCACGACTTTTCTTGTGATCAGCGGGGTCTCACCCGACACGTCCAGGGTGTAAAACGACGTGCCGAAAAAGCTGTCGGTCTTCTTGTA